>NZHK01000019.1 GCA_002691285.1 Fidelibacterota bacterium
TACCATCATTACAGAAATTTTTAAATAATTGCTCTGCATCATCTTCTGGGATCTTATACTCAAACTCAAATCTTGAAAATCCAGTTTTATTTCCTTTAATAGTAATAAAAAAATCATCCATTTTTTTCCTTACTCGTACTACCTTATGTTTGTCACTTACAACGTAACCTTGCTTTATGTGATGTGAGTATTTGATTTTATCTTTTGGGATTCTTTTTACAAGAAATTTTCGTTCAATCTCTATTGCCATTATAAACCTTTAATTTTAGAATTGTGTAATATAGGAAAGATGTAGCCATCCCTGGGTAAAAAGGTTCCATCCCCAAAGGTAATTGATTTGCTAATTTTGAAAGCATAAACCAGAACGCAGACACAAAAATTGGAAGAGTCATCCACTTTGTAATATTTTTCTTAACAAAATTATTCTCTTGTTTAAGGCTGTAAAGAAAAGGAAGGATAAGACCTGGAATTAATATGGATCCAAGAGTATAAAAAAGAGCTACTACAGAGGGTAACAAATAGGATATAACTAAAGAAAAAAAAGAAATAATAATTAATCCTTTTTTCATGTAGGAGATTGGGTTGAGTATAGATTTATTGTTCTCAATTCTCCATAAAATATCCCTTCCAAATGTTATGGCGCTCACTAGGCTAAGTGAATCAATTGTTGACATAATAGTAGCTATTATCCCTATAAGAAATATGCCTAGAAAACCAGAAGGAAGAACTTCAAATGCTAATAGAGGATAGGTGAGCAGAGCTTTTTCAGGAGAAATTGTTCCTATTGCATATAAGCCACAAACTAGGGTTAGAAAATCAAATATAGCCCAGAAAAAAATAGAAAGTAGAATTCCTTTTTTCGCAGTATCTGGGTTTTCAGCAGCAGAGCACCTCTGATAAAAACCAGGGTCAATAAATGTCCATGAAGCAATAAAAAACCAAACAAATAGGTATTGTAAACTATTCCCTCCTAAAGGATCCAGCATGGCTTCTGGAAGACGATCCATCAACTTTATTGGAGGGCCATTCGCAATATAAAGAAAGGTAAAAAGACTGATAAATCCAGCAAACATTAAAATAAATTGTATCCTGTCAGTGGCCACTATTGCTGAAAAACCACCATTCCAAATATAGATAATGCTAATAAAAGTAGATAAAAGAAGACTAAGGCCTAATTCAATTCCAAATAAAAATTGTAAGATTACACCGAGGCTTAGAATATAAGGTGCAGGACTAGCAAGAAAGGATATGATAAGAGCCGAGGTAATTCCAGCTTGTTCTCCAAAGCTGTTATGGAAATGGTCAGGTAGAGATAAAAACCCTTTTTCTCGTATTTTTGGTGCTATGAAAAATGCGTAAATAATTGCAAAGACATAGTAAGGAAGAGCAAAAATAAACCAGGTCTGAATTCCATATAGTAAAGTGTTTTCTCCAACGCCTAAAATCCCTCCATACCATGTCGTAACTAACGTGGCTATAAAGCCAACTAAACTTAATTTCCGACCAGATAGAATAAATTCATTCTCTGTTTTGAGTTGTTTTTTGAACTTAAAAACTCCTACCCATAGAATAAAAAGGAAGTAGGTTGTGATAATAGACCAATCTAAAAAATGTAAGGAAGCCATTACATATGATTTATTATTATCAGCGTCCAATCAGAAGGGCGTACAGAGAAACTACTCCCTGTTGCTAAGTTACTTATGCCTTGACTTGAAGAGGTAAGAGGTGAATCCTCTAGTGCATACTTTAAGCCAGTTGTTGTAATGGTTGTTTTTTTATTGAATGTCAAAATGGAAACTGATTGATTTGCTTTTGATGAAAAAGTGGAGTGCTCATTGATGCAGATAATTAGAGATTTGTCAGTATACATCTTCATTTTTATTTTATCTGAAAAGTCTTTCATTATAAAAAGATTTGCCAAATGCTGATCATCTCTACCATAAGAAAGTCCAAAAAGTTCCAATTCTTTAATCCCTTGATTAACGCACCAAGATATGCTTTTTTCTAGGTCATTTTTTGATTGGTCTTCTAAATAAACTATTGTGCTGTTGTAGAGAGTTCTTTTCTTATCAATAGAGTCAAGGTCTCCTAAGATAAAATCAGGAGTATACCCCATAGTTATTAACTTATCTGCACCACCATCTATGCAAAAAAAAGTATTAATTAATTTCAATCTATCTTTAACAATTGGATGTGTTGGGACAGGACCATTTCCAAATAAAGCATGTGGGTATTTGTACTTCANTTANTGCAATNTTACANAAGAAAATATTAAAAAATTGTNNNNTAGATAAAATTTCATAATGAATTTTAAACTATTAAATTTATCATCTATAATATTATGAATCTGAGAAGAATTTCAAACATACTATTTGAGTTTGATGCACACTATCCAAGAAGCATCATAGCCGCAGTAATATTACTTACGGTAATTCTTGGTTCGAAAATTTTCAAATTAGAAATGGATCCAGGATTAAAGACTGGACTCCCTAGAGAACATCCTATTGTGAAATCAATGGAAAAAATGGATGATCTGTTTTCCGGAAGCGATATCGTAATTATTGGGGTTGAATCGGACAGCCTTTTTTCTCATGCAACTTTGAACAAACTATCTTCTTTTAATGATTCTTTGGAGTCGATAAGCCTACTCAGTAAAGTAACCTCTGTTTTTAATCATAAACAAATTATTCCTGATGATAACGGGTTCAACATTGAATCTGTTTTGGAGCAAATACCGAATGACTCTGCTGGTCTTGAGAGCCTTTACAAGCGGATAAAAGAATCAGGTATGATAGGTAATCTTGTTTCAGATGACTTTAAAACAATGTGCTTTGTAGGACAGATTAATTCTTCCTTTGAGTATGATGAATTTGAATTTAGGAGATCCATTTTCGAGCTAGTAAATCGATTTGATGGACCTGAAAATTTTTATGTTTCTAGTTTACCCATTACAAGGGCTACTGTTGTTGAAAGTATGCAGCGTGATATGAGAGTCTATACTCCGATAGCANTAGGTCTTGGTATTTTTTTGCTGATGGTATCTTTTAGATCTTGGANCGGTGTATTCCTTCCTTTTTTTGTGGTGGTAATATCGATAATTTGGACATTTGGTGTAATGGGGTGGCTTGATATGCCTTTAGCATTTGTGGGCACATTAATTCCGGTCATGCTGGTTGCCATTGCTAATAATTATGGTATTCATATCATATCTCATTATTTTGAGTACTCTCGAGTGGATCCNAATGGATCAAGAGATCAAATATTAAAACGGACAATAAGAAAGGTGGGTGTTCCTATTTTGCTTGCAGGATTAACTACAATGGTTAGTTTTTTATCTTTATTATCTCACCTTTTGCCAAGAGCTCGAGAAATGGGTGTGCTTGTGGCCCTTGGAATATTAGTTGGATTNATTATAAGCATTCTTCTTATTCCATCGATACTTGTTCTTCTTCCTAGGCCAACCTACTTATCTAAAGAAGGAAGCATGACATCNGTNAATGCTTTTTTAGTTTCAATGGGTAAGTTTTTCACCAAATATAATATCCAAGTTTTATCTATTTTAACTATGGGTGGTTTGTGGCTTGGCATGGGCATTCAAGATTTAAAAGTGGACACAAATCCAGACAGCTATTTCCCTCCAGATTCAAGAGTGCGAATTGCTAACAAAAAAATTAGTAAAGCGTTTGGAGGTTCAACACAATTAAGTATTTTGGTGGAGGGGGATATTTTTGANCCTAGCCTATTAAGCAACATCGAATTATTAACAGACCANGTAAAAAATAAATATAGTATTGTTACAAAATCATACTCNATTGTGGATGTAATAAAAAAAATGCATTCAGGCTTTAATGGTGGAGACCCAAATCTAGAGGTGATTCCTGATGATAGAGACTTAATATCGCAGTACATGTTTTTATACTCCATTGCAGGAGACGGTGANGAATTTGATGTTTTGCTAGATGATATNGAAGATCCTAATCATACGCAAATACTTCTCCGTATGGAGGAAGTAAGAACAAGTACCATAGCAGATATTGTNGATGATACAGAGCAGTTTATACAGGCAAATTTTTATGATGATTCTCCTATGGAACTNACTGGGGGAGCTGCACTTTTAGGAGTTTTGAGCAGAATGATTGTAAACGGACAATTATTTAGTTTACTATTATCTGTGCTTGTTATTTTTATTATNATGGCAATTGTATTTCGATCTTTTGTTGGGGGCTTATTTGCGACTCTTCCCATGAGTATCTCTGTCATNATGATGTTTGGATTGATGGGCTATTTAGACATCCCGCTAGATGTGACAACGATGCTTCTTACGAGTATCTTGGTTGGTGTTGGAGTCGATTACACCGTTCATTTCCTTTGGCATTTACGAGATCACCTAAGAGACGGTGANACTCTTNATCAGGCNATTTCAAATACTTTTCTTATATCTGGGAGAGGAATATTGTTTAATGGACTTTCTGTAGTCATTGGTTTTTCTGCTCTTCTATTTTCTGTATTTGTGCCTGTTCAGATCTTTGGTACACTTGTAATGGGATCTATATCTTTTTGCTTATTTGGAGCTTTGGCAACTCTTCCAGCTCTCACAAGTCTTATTAAACCAAAATTTCTATTTAAATGAAAATAACGAATAAAGACAAAAATTTAAGTGGAGCTTTGATCCTCCTAACCTTAGGTTTTATATTGTATATAATAGGATCAGATGGNGGTTTNATAATAGAAGGTTCAATGACATTAAAAGATGTCACAGCTCACGTTTTTGAATTTTATCTTGATATTATTATTATATTTTATATTTTTTTATGTTTACAAATTGCTGGATATTTAGAGTTAAAGTATAGACAAGATTTCTTAACTGTTTCCATTATAAGTATATTGTTTACTCCATTTGCCGTTTTTTTTATATATCGTAAAGAGGATGATGATGTGTAAATATTCTGTTCTTTTTTTCTTGGGGGTTTCCCTAGTCGCTCAAGATTTGACACCGGAAGAAATTTTAACGTATGTAGCCTCCCATCCAAAACCAGAATCTTCTATCACAGAAATACGATTGGAAATTACGCGAAAGAAAAAGAAGAAAAAAAAGGTTAAGGTACGAGAATTTACTCGATATGAGAAAATATATACCTCTGGAAAATTCACGTCTAAATCATTGGCTAGATTCCACAAACCTAAAATTGTGAAGGGTACCAGTTTCTTGAGCTGGGTATATAGGAATGGGAAAACGGATCAGTGGTTTGCTCTTCCAAAAATAGAAAAGGCAAAAAAAGTAAAAGCAAAAGACAGATCAAAATCATTTCTAAATACTGATTTTACTTACGAGGATTTGGAAAACCGGAGTTTGGGATCAGATAGCCTTTTTAGTCTGGGTAGCGAGCAACACGAAGGAAATATATGCAAGGTTATTATGGCCTGGCCAAAAGATAAAAGCGCGTATTTCGCTAGGAAAATTTGGGTAAACAGCCAATCATGGAGGATTGTTAAAATAGAATATTATTCCACAGAAACTGATAAAGATAAAACTCTCTATGTATCTGATTTTATCAAGAAAAATGGATTTAGTATTGCTGGCAAGATGGTGATGGAAAGAGAAGATGGGGACAAGACAGTAATGGAGGTTCTTTCTTACAAACCAGATATTGGATTGCAGGATGAGGTCTTTACTAAAGGTTTTTTAATTATTAAATAAAAAATTTAAGGATTTTTTAATTTTTGTAATCCGTAAAAATTTTAATATTTTGTGTTATTAAATAAGTTTTAAAGGTAACTGAATTTCACGCCACTCAATTACTTTAAATATTTAAATAAAATTTTTTTAACAAGTGAGGAACACCCTAATGAAATTTTCTAATTTGTTTTTATCTCTTTTTATTTCATTTTCACTTCTTTATGCTGATTACACCGGTGATGTTATATTAACGGACAGTGATTACAATGATATTGGCGAGGAGTACCCAGCAGGCACAGAGACGATTTTAATATCTGATTAAAGCGCAGGCAGCAGAAAGCCCTGCACCTGTTCCAATTAAAAGAACTAGGTCTCCACGTTTTATTTTACTGTTTTGAATAGAAATTGTTAGAGCCATAGGCACCGAGGCAGCAACACAGTTTCCATATTTAGATACAATATTGATAACTTTGTTTCTGCTAAATCCTCCTGCTGATACATAAGCTTCTACTGCCTTACCGGACGCTTGATGAGGAACGATCCAATCGATATCGTTTTTATCGAGACCTGTATTTTTAAGAGTTTTCAACATCATTTTATACACCTGTTTTCGGGCAATTTTATAGATTCCAGGCCCATCCATTGAAAAGAGGTTGTCTTCGATTGTGGTGTCTTTATCTTGAGGATGTCTGTTTGTCCCACCACCACGGACTTCAGTTAAGTTTGCACCGTTAGGCCATGTTTCCATCTGGAAGTATAATAATTCATTATTTTCAGAATTTAATGAAGGTTCTATTACAATTGCCGCAGCACCGTCACCTAATAGGGATGCACTCTCAGGTTCATTAAAATTTCGCCCTCTTGTGCCTCTATCAGATGAAATGATTAAGATTCTCTTATATGCTTTAGAATTGATTAATGTAGAAGCCGTATGAAAAGCAGTAATAAAAGATAGACACGTAGCGTGAATACTAAAGGACGGTATGCCTTCATATCCCATTTCTTTTTGAAAAAAGGTTGAAGTATCTGGAATGGTTTGTTTAGGAACCCCAGAGGCATTTATAATTAGATCTGGTTTCCCATTTTCACCTAATGCTTCTATACCAGCAATTGCTCCCATTTTGTCGACATCAATTTTGGAAACACGTCTTTCTAAGACCCCAGATTTTTCTAAAATCCAATTTTCAGATTTNCCAATTAANGATGCAANTTTTTTTGATGTTTCTATATCTGGAGGTAGATATAGNCCTGTTCCANTGATCTTTATTTTCAATNTTTTCTCTTTNTAGAAAAAATATTTTACTTCAAATCTAGTATGTGAAAAATCTTCCATTTTATTAAATGGATATAATTCTTTATCTGGATGNGAATTNTTTCCATCTACTGTAACAATACTAAAGAGACCATTTAGATTTTGTATGATAGAATATTCCAGCTTGAATTCTGTTAATGAACCTGCGACTCCGGATATGTTAGGATATTCTGCTATGTCTAACATAGATGTCAGAGAAAGAGTTAATCTATTATTTAAAAAACTTCTATCCANTACAACAAATACAGCCTTTTTAGTTAAAATTGCTATTGGTACTCCCATACCTGGAGTAAAGAAGTTAGATGGAGTCATATTCTCTGGGTCAATTTGAAGATTAGGAATATTTATTTCTTGATCAACAGGTAGACTATCCGAACTATAGCTAAGGGTGTCGTGAGTAAAATATTGAGCAGAAAGGTTAATGTTAAAAGGCAGTTCAGCTTCTATTTGAAATGAAGCCTGTTGATAAATAGATTGTTCATTTAGAGGGTATGAAAAATGGAGGGAGTCATAATACGTGGTATTGAAAGAGCTAGGTCTATCAATAGTTTTATTTTTATCTTTAGTTGAAAAATATCCAAAATCGAACCTGAAAGTAAAAAAGTCGTTAAGCACTACACTTCCAAGACCCAAAACATTTGTCTTGCGATACCCATAGATAATATCAACATAAGGAAAAGATATATCACTTCCGCGGCCATAGACATTTACTCCCGTTAGATTAAAGGTCCTATCATATCCAGAAAAATAAGAAAGAGAGATATCCCCAAAACCAAAGGAATAGGTTCCATGTATTCCACCTTCATAGGGTCTACCTGAAATAGGGAGAATTTCTGAGGCCTCTGGGTATACCGGAAGTTCAATAGGAAAGTCATCATCACCTAGTGGAATTCGATTGGTTGAGTGCAATGGTGAGAAAACTGTATGTATTTTGAAATTACCTATATAATAATCAAGTGAGCCAGATAGAGTCGCCATTTTTCTTTCTGTCCCGCCAAAAAACATATAATAGTAGTCAAAGGAACTAGCATTGTCAATGGGACTATTCTCATCTACACTTCCCCAGGAGTGAATCTGCTTTCCCATGCGAAGCTCATACAAGTTAGATCTGTATGCTAAATATAATTCACGCATATCAAGAATAAAATCTTGTGGGTTACTAGTACTTAGAAAATAGGAATCATCTCTTACATGATATTCTAGTGCAAATGTACTATGCAAAATGATATCCTCGCTCTCTTTTACCATATTAAGCACACCCATTCTGTAGGGAATGTTAATAAGAGATTGATCGGATTGTCTTGCTATATATGTGTAGTCTAAATACCCAGAAAAAAGGGGTTGAGAGGTTTGAGAAAAATTTTTTAAAGGGAAGATTATATTTATGAGAAAGAAAAATCTTACCAAAATTGAGATTCGAATTGCCATAAAAATATTATTTTAGCAACATTATTTTTTTCACTTGGGAATTTATACCATCTGAAAATTTGATATAATACACACCAGACGAATGCTCTTTTGATGACCAATAGATTTTATGAGAACCAAACTCATAGATTGAATGTTTGGAAATAATATCTATCTCATTCCCTAATTGATCAAATACACTTATATCCATTCTTCGATCATGAGGAATATATAAATCTATACCAACTGTTGGATTAAATGGATTAGGATAAGGGGAAGATATCTGAAATTGGTATGGGAAAATACGATCTTTAATGTCAACTGGCGCTGTATCACAGTCTTGCGGAGAATAGACTGGGAAGGAATAATAAAATTGATCTAGGCTCAATGTGAAATGNTCTGTATTGTCAATGCAACTTGCTATATCATCACAAAGTTGGTTCGCTCCTATTGCAAAAAAAGGATATCCTCCATTATCATCGTTAACCCAGTCCAAGTTTAGATCGCAGAAACAATCAGGGAGGTTTTGGAGATTATTATTAAAGAGCCATAAGTATGTTAGGTTTTGTAGATTACAGATTGATGAAGGAATTTCAGGTATTTCATTATATCCAAGATCTAGAAAATATAGGTTTGTGAGGTTCCCAATATTATCTCCGATCGAATTAAGTATATTATTGTTAATGTACAGAGACATTAATCCTGACAAATTACTGAAAGACTCAGGAAGTTCTGATATTCTATGCCATTCTANATAAAGTGTAGCAAGTCCAGTAAGATCCCCAAAATTTTCTGGAAGTGTATAAATAGTATCGTTGACTCCAGAACTATTTCCATAATTACCTCCAACAAAAAACCGTAGTCTTCCATTAAACCATGTCTGAGTTCCAATATCTAATGGTGAGTTGTAATCTAAATTATTTAGTGATATAATACTGTTCAACACCGCAATGTCACTATTGGAAAGGCAGGAGTCCCCTACTAAAATNGTGACATTATTAGGCAGGTCAGAGTAATAGGTATAAGTGCTTTCACATTGACTATATAAAAATTTTGATAAAGAAAGGATTATAAATAAAAACGTTTTTCTAAGCATCTCATTTAAGGTAAAGTATTTTTTGAGTTTCCATAGAATTTGATGTAGTTAATTTAACTATATAAACACCTGTAGATTGATTTATCGCATTCCAATTATTATTATATGTTCCCTCNGNTAAGTTTTGATTCACTAAAGTTTGAATTAGTTGACCTTTTGTATTGAAAACCTGCAATAAAGCATGCTGGAACTGGGAAAGTGAAAAGTTGATGGATATACTTGNATTAAAAGGATTTGGAAAGGGATTATTTAGAGAAAATTGATCAGACATGGTGTTATTTGATTTGTCGTTACTAAGCGGATAATTATAACCAATAAAAGAAACAGTTTTTGCTTTATCGGGGTGGTATACAGGTTCTACAAGTAACTGAATAGAGCTAAAGTTTGTATTGATGGCAATATTACCGTTAAAAGAAACAGCTTGAGTTGTATTTGGTTCCAGTAATATTTCTAAAGTTTGAGATCCAAACCAACCCTCATCGTCAAAGATCTGGAGTAATAATGGAAGATAGTAGGGTCCTTCATTTGTAATAGAAAATGATATATTTGATGATCCAGTGGGAAGAAATACGCCCCCGATTCCATTAGTTTCCATAAAATTATTAATCATAACGCTGTAAGCTGCAGGGTATAGTCCAGGTATCCTATGAGCTCTATAAACTGCTCCATCAGGTAGACTAAGATTATATAATCCTTCCCAAATAAGTTCACCTTGAGGATTAATTTCAAGACTTCTACCACCTCCGCCTACTGTAGTCATTAATACATTTCCATTNTCGAGTTTTTGTGCATTCCCAGAAGCAAAACCAAAAAGATCAGGAGGTAAATCATAAGACCAAGCAATGACAGCACTATTGTCATCTATTTCTATTTCAATTGCTCGTGAAATAGGTTGGTCAGTACCACGAAATTCAGGAGAGAGGTTTCCATTATCAAATGTTAAGATATTCCCGTTCTCTAATTTTTGGATACTATGTTGAAAACTAAATCCTATTTCGGTTCCTAAATTAACCTGTCCTGATGGCATTTCATGCCCCAGGTTCCAGNTGATTTCTCCAGATGGATAGTTGATCTTTGTTATTCTAGAAAGATGTCGGGTAGAAATATANATTGCGCTTTCACTTTCATCAAATATTACTGCATTCACATGTGTCCAGTCATAATGTAAACTTAAGTAGGCCTCTGTCCAAGTTCCTCCATATTGATCAAAGTCTAACATGCTGAAATGGTCAAAAGTATTCCAGGTCCAGACAACCTCTTTTGTGTCTTTATCCCACTCAACTAGTTTGTCTCCTACCCATGGAAATTCAATCGTTACACCATCTGCTTGAAATCCTAGGTTTTGAAAAGAGGCAGTCCAGCCTCCTATTGGTATAGGACCTAAAGAATTGGTTTCAACGATTCCTAAATAATTACCATTTGGAAGTTTAATGATATCATGATGGAGGAATTCATCATTTGGTTCCTCCCAGATTATCTCGTTTTGAAAGGAAATTTCCATTCCCGGCAGATTATTTTCAGTACCGGAAAAAAGATTGCATCCAAAAACATTTCCAAATGAATTTGCACTATAATAAACAAAGTCATTCGCTCCAGAGTTCCATACTTCTTTTCCTGTGTGATCAATAGCAGCTGAAAAATAATTAAAAAAGGCTCCAAAAACGGTTANCCCTTCTTGGTATTGTGATTCATCTAGATATTCTATAGATGAANANGAAAGAGCCTCGGTTGTTGTAAATGAAAAAGGTAATAACCATTCAGAGCTATAGTTATTAAAATTGGCTCTAACTCGCCAGTAGTAGGTACTAAACCAGTTTAGGTTATCTCTCTCAATGTGCACAAGGCTAGAATCTATTGTCTCAAATATTATGGAGGAAAAATTCATTTCTTCAGAGACTTGAAGGTCATAACTGATAGCTTCTGGGATTTGCTTCCATTCAAACAAGACATGAATCCGATTAAGGATAGCACCATCCTCGGGAGTCATTAGGTTACTAAAGGCAGAGGATATAAAAAAAGATAGTATGAGTTTTTTCATAATTTTACTTAATTTGTCAACGCTTGATCTAGCCAATCCAGAACTTCTGTTCCTTGTTTTACCCATGCTCTTTCTAAGCCGAAATCTGGGAAACTACCTAATAATTCTCCATTCCATGCGTAGGTGACTTTTGTACTATTCTCAGAAGTTTTATCTAAGATCCATAAACCGGCAGCATTCGGAAGACGAACATGACCATGTAAAGTTGGAACTTGCTTACTATTTTTTGCAGAAAATGATAACATCCAGGAATCCATTTTTTCTATTGTTTCATATTTGATTATATAATCTCTTCCNTCAAATGGAAAGGGCATATCTANAATAATATGAACTGTATTTNTATCAATGCGANGAGTATTTGTTACTCTTTTAAAAACTTTCGGATANTTATCAAGNTCTTTTATAATGTGGGCTATATCTTGAATATTATGTTTAAGAATTGTCTCAGCTTTACTGATAGGGAATCCTTTATATAAACACCANTCTATTTTTACGGAATTATCTTGTAATAGNTTCCAGTTTTTTAGGCTTTTGATATCNTGAAGATTCAAGCTTACTGAAAAACTATGGATAAAGGTTAGTAGNAAAAATAATTTCATGNTCTATGTAAGAAATGTATCATATATTTTTTTACAATCAGTTCTAATTTTATGTTCGGTTAATCCAAATTTATTAAGGTCATACTTGTGCCCACTTTTATATTGCTTTTGCTTTTCTGATGTTNTTTTGATTTCTTTGATCAATTNATCATCNTTNTNNNCNTNAANAAANTNAAGTACACTATCNATAAGAANATCAAANTCACTCATCATACTATCAAAACGAACNATAAACACTTTTTNNTTATTTATTTTTCCNTTTTCCCAGTCNTCNTGAAANCTNATTAAAAGTTNAACNAANGCTNTNTATANTCTTTTNATNAAACGATTNTTTATTTNATCATNNAGAGACCAAAANTNAAANCNTTTNTNNAGNACNCCNGTNACTANACTCAANCCAGAAGGTATAACACNTAANGGATCTCGAANCATGTACAATANTTTCGCATCAGGAAACTTTTTNTGGAANANNGGGAGGTTGCTNCTNAGACTAAATAATTTNCCAATATATCTNTCTCNTTTATTTGANATTANGTTTCNNTTCCACATGGATTCAAACCANGCAAAGTCNCGAANNGATGNATCTCTTAANTTTGGATCNACCCAATGAAAAAGGTNTTNTTCATCAAANGTAAGAAAAAANCCATAAAAAAAGAANCCATCTAGATATCTGAATAATAAAGAAACATCATCCGTTTCAACGGAAGATAAGCTTGTTTTATGAGCTTCTGTAGAATGATGCCGAGCAGGACTAATTTTTTCCAGAATTGGCAGTAGTGGTTTTATTAGTTTTTGAATGAAAATAGAAGGATAAATCATTTGCCATAATTGAGATCCGCTTCCGATATTTTGTTTAATTAAAAAACGATGGAGGAAAGTGGTCCCAGATCTAGGATTTCCAACAATAATTATTGGATTACAAAGGTCATTTTTTAATGATCTGTAGAAGATTCGATCTAAAAATCGTCCCACTCCAACAAATAATCGAAGAAAGAAAACAAAAATACCTGAAAAAATAGGTGATACCCAGATATTAAAATTTTTCCCAAGTATGATGTATAACCGTGAAATTCTTTTAAGTGTCATTATCAAATCTATTGTAATTTTACTTTCATTTTAAAAGAATAAAATAAATAATAGTAAAGTCGTTTGTTTTGTTTTTGTAATTAAATAATTAGATTTTTTNNTAAANATGATNAAAAAANTTACCATTNTTTCTCTTCNNTATNCTTAGTTTATTAATTGGNCAAGCTTTTGAAGGNATGACAATATTCTCACCTGCTCAAGGTGGAGGNGGNGGNGGNGGNNCCTTTTATTCTTATTTAATTGATAATGANCTAAATGAAATTAATGTTTGGACTCATNCTAGAGGCGCTGCNAGCATGCCTTATTTNCTACAGGATAGTACACTTATATATCCATATAGAGTACAAAATGTTTCGATGAATTCTGGAGGAGTTGGTGGNGGNATATCNAAATATTCNTGGGATGGTGAACTNCTNTGGAGTTATGAAATTGCAAATAACACCTACCAACATCACCATGATGTGGAACCACTTCCAAATGGAAATATTTTAGTTATTGTTTGGGAAAGAAAAACTGCAAATGAGGCCTATGCTGTTGGNAGGGAAACAATAGATAATTCACTTAACGAGATGTGGGCAGAAGCAGTTTTAGAAATTGAACCAGTAGGCAGTAATGATGCCAACATAGTTTGGGAGTGGCACATATGGGATCATTTGGTTCAAGATGTGGATCCAGAATTACCAAATTACGGAGTAGTATCAGATCACCCAGAACTTCAGGATGTAAACTATGGAACAGTAGGAAGTAATGGAGGGCCAGGAGGATCTAATGCTGATTGGAAGCATTTTAATGCCATCGCATACAATGAAGAGCTTGATCAAATAGCACTTTCTTCAAGGCACCATGATGAAATTTATATTATTGATCATAGCACAACTACTGAAGAGGCATCAGGACACACGGGTGGAAATTCAGGAATGGGAGGAGATTATTTATACAGATGGGGAAACCCACAGTCNTATGGTAGAGGAAATAATTCTAATCATCTTCTNGGGGATCAGCATAGTGTGAACTGGATTCCTGAAGGATATCCAGGTGCAGGAAATCTCATATTATTTAATAATAATGATAATGGGAATAATTCGGCTGTTCTTGAGATTGAAACACCTATTAATGATAGTGGTACATATGATATTATGGATGGTGATCCTTTTGAACCAGAATCACCAGTTTGGTCTTACACAGATAATTTTCATACTCAAATGCAGGGAGGTGCATTTAGGCTTCCCAATGGGAACACCTTGATCACTGATTGTGATGATGCTCATATGTTTGAAGTCACCAGTGATGGCAATGTTGTTTGGGATTTTGATTATGGTGGAGGACAGACTATGATTGCAAGAGCGCAAAAATATGCTATGGATTATTTAGGTCCTGGATTTCCTGAATATGTAGCTGGTGATGTTAATTTTGATAGCGCTATNAATATTCAAGATATTCTTATGATATTAGATATGGATTTTGGATACGGCTATGATGAAACTCCTGCGGCCGACTACAATGGAGATGGATTAGTAAATACTTCCGATTGGATTACTTTGGTACAGTTCATTTTAAATAATTAATAGTATTTGCTTGCTGTAGTATTCTCGTTTATCATCTTTGAATGCTATGAAGAATAATTTCTCAAAATCACCCATCAAGGCCTGGTGCATAGNGCAAGCTTTGANTCACCCAAAAAGAACTATTCTTTTCACTATGTTCGTTACCATTTTTATGGCATCAGGTATACAGTTTCTTATTATGGATGATGACATGATGAAAATGCTGCCAGAACATTTAGATTCAAGAAGAACATGGGACGCTGTTCAAAATGAATTTGGAAGCACAGAAATTATTTTCATAGCATTTGGGAATAAAGGGGAATCAGTCTACAAACTTCGTCCTTTGTCGGACCTTTGGACTCTATCAAATGAATTGAAAAATCTTTCTTCAGTCATGGAGGTATCCAATATTACTACATCCACACGCATCGATCAGGTAGATGGATTTATGCAAATTGAAGAACTACAAAAAATTCAAAACCTCAACAGCCAAGAGATTAAAAGTATACAATTATATCTTAAGAAGAATGATAATATCAAAAAACAATTTGTTAGTCATTCAGATGAATATCTTCTAACAACCATAAAACCATATGATGGAGTAGGGTTAGATCAATTTAGGAATGATGTCGTCGCGGTGGGTGACTCATTATTATCTGATTATGATGTCCACTACGGCGGAACTGCCTATGTTACAGGTTCTATCCCTCAAATGATCCGTGACGATGTTCAGTTACTAGTGAAGGCTGGTCTAGTCATAATGATAGCTATTTTATTAATCAATCTCCGTAGTCTACCAGCCGTTGGAATGGTAATGATGGTGATAGTCTTTTCGCTGGTCTCAATGATGGGGTTTATGGGATGGGCGTATAGAATTACGGGATCTGATAAATTTCTTTTTGCCTTGTTAAATACTTCTATGCCAATCATTCTGCTTACGATTGCCAATTCTGATGGGGTGCACGTGATGACAAAATTTTTTAGAGAACTTAGATTCCAAAAAAATNTACACAGTGCAATAGCATCAGGTATGGATGCTCTTTTGGTACCAATTTTTTTAACTAGTATTACAACCATAGCAGCTTTCTTAACTATGAGCTCATCACCCCTTGAGCCTTTGGTGGGATACGGAATTTGCATTTCAGTTGGTATTGGATGGGCGTGGCTGCTAAGCTCTTTTTTCCTTCCTGCTCTAATTAGTCTAAAAAATTGGGATCTAAACTCTAAAGCAATAATCAGTCCTAGTATTTTTGAAAGAGTTATTGGAAGATTAGGATCTATTGTTATTGGATATCCAAAGGTCGTTCTATGTTCTGGAATTTTATTAATCATTTTTGGATGCGCTGGATTACATAAGGTCGCTGTAGATGTAAATGTGGCTAGCTTCTTTAAACCAGGTACAGAAATAAGAGACAGTATGGATTTTATGGATAGAGAGATGAGTGGGACTATGGATTTGAGAGTCCGTGTTGCAGGTGATATAAAAGATCCATCTTTATTGCACGGTATGGATTCATTGCAGACATTTATAGAAAAAAATGAAAAAGTTTCTGTTTCCTACTCAGTAGCAGATGTTGTGAAACAGATGCACAGAACTGTTATGGATGACAGTATCCAATACGAATCCATTCCAGATAAAAGAGAAAAAGTTAATAACCTTTTTACCATGTACTCTATGTCTGGAGATCCAGAGAATTTTTCTAATCTTGTTGACTATGAATATTCTACTGCACTTATTACAGCTTTTTCATCTGTAATGAGTACGGAAGAGGTATTCTCCTTTGTAAATGAGGTATCTGAATCTTTTCAAAACAATTCATTCTCACTTGGCAGAGTTGACGTTACGGGTATGATAGTTGTAATCCGAGACATGGTGGTCATGGTGATTCGATCATCATTTTTAAGTATTTTCATATCACTTGTATTGATTGGTACCATTACTGCTATCTTTTTTAAACGTCTTTTATGGGGCATGATTGCTGTGTTACCTCTTACTGGTGCGATCATACTTAATTTTGGATTGATGGGTCATTTTGATATTACTCTCAATCACGTCACTGCAATCCTATCATCCATTATTATTGGTGTTGGTGTTGATTTTGCGATTCATTTCATTTCCCAGTTTCGCTATCTATCTGATACGTCAAGTGAATCAACAATCAGCAAAAAGGTTATTCATGATGTAGGATACCCAATTATTTTGGATGCAGGATCCAATATGGGCTTTGGAGCTCTTTTGTTTTCAGCTTTCATTCCTGTGCAATATATAGGAGGACTCATGATTTTTGCAATGATCTCAACATCTCTAGGTACTCTTACTCTTTTGGCTACCACAACAGAGTTATTAAAAAATAAACTAATGAAAAAGGAGATCTAAGATGAAATGGTTTCTATCGTTTTTAACACCATTCTTTCTATTCTCACAGTCTGGCGTTGAAATTGCAACATTGCTAGACCAAAAATTAGCTCCCAAAGATTTAAGCAATAAAGCAAAAATGATACTCACGAATTCTAAAGGAAAGTCACGCACTAGTGAAATGGTTTCTAAATCATTAAATAGAAATGAAAAACAAATGATTTGGTTTTTAGAGCCTAGAGATGATAGAGGAGTGTCTTTTTTAAAAGTAGAGCATGAAAACGGAGAGGACGAAATGCGAATGTGGTTACCTGCATTTAAAAGAGTGCGGCGTATATCGGCAAAGAAAAAAGGTGACTCGTTTATGGGGTCTGATCTTACTTTTGAAGACCTCTCAAATCGAGATCTTACACACAATAATTATAAACGGTTAGACGATGATATGTTTGATAAGGTTGAATGCTTTGTTTTAGAGACTCTACCGAAAAAAGAGGCTCAATCTTCATACAGCAGACATGTTTCTTGGATAGATAAAAAAACATTCAATCTCCTTAAAGAAATTTCTTATGATAAAAGGGGAGTACTTGAAAAAGATAAAAGGTTTGAATATGAACTTATTAAATCATTCTTTATCTTAAAACGTGTCCTTGTAAATAACACCATCAAACAACATTCTACAGAAATTATATTCACAGATATCCAAGTTGATATGGGAACAAAGAGTGATTTATTCCATGAAAAAAATCTAAGGCGCTTACCAAAAGAATAATTTGGTAGTGATATCTAGTTGCGTAAAGGTTTTCCTTTTTTTAACATATACTTAATTCGATCTTGTGTCAACTGCTCACCTGCTAGAGATACAAATGCCTCTCTCTCAATATCGAGAAGATATTGTTCATCCACTGATTTTGTAAGTCCAGCTTTGTCTCCTCCTGTTAAAACATAAGCAAGCTTTTCTCCTATTTTTTGGTCATGATCAGAAATTTTCCCCTGCATCTTAAATCCTTTTAGTGCCATAGCCATGGCAGTTCTACCACCAGCTCCAGGAAGTTTTAGATCATCTCGATAGGTAGGTAAAGTATAGTTTTGAGCTAGTTCAATAGCCTTATCTTTGGCAGCCTGAATGAGGTAGTCCCGGTTCAATATAACCGTGTCATCTTTTTTTAAATAACCAAGGTGTTTTGCCTCATCTGCACTGGTCGCAATTTTAGCAAATCCAACTGTCTCAAATGTTTTTTGTATTTTTTGAAAGGCTCCCATTCTACCAGTGCCACCCTCCATAGCATTAAGAATCATGCGTAGATTTCCGCCGCCTCCAGGAATTAGTCCTACGCCTACTTCAACCAGACCCATATAGGTCTCCGCTGCTGCAATTCTGTGGGCTGCAGGCTGTACCAGTTCGACACCTCCACCTAGTGTTAGCTGAAATGGTGCTGCTACAACGGGCCCTGGAGAGAATCTGATCCTTTGAGTCATGTCTTGCAATGTCTTTACTGCAAAATCAAGTGCCTCCCATTGATTGTTTTGGCTTAATTCCAGTAGTAGGTTCAGGTTAGCTCCAGCACAAAAATTTGCACCCTGATGACCAAGAACCATGGCCACATAGTCACCTTTTTCAATCATGTCAATTGCAAGATTGATCATCTCAATATACGAGCTGTCGATAGGATGAAGGGTAGGCTGTAGAATAGAATGGAATTCAACATTTAGTACGCCATCTCCCATATCATTAAGACTAGCACTNAGGTCTNTTTTAATGGTATTGTTCCCAGTCTTGTGGATTGATATATTGAAAACCTTTGAATTGTTATTAATGTTTAGTGCGCTCTTTTCTATGGGGCACCAATAAGATTTTATACCATTATCAACTTGGTAGAATGTTTCTCTCCCTGATTTTAACATATCCAATACCCATTGGGGAACAGTTTTACCTTCTGATTTCATTCTATCGATAGTTTTTTTAATTCCAAGCATATCCCAGGTTTCAAAAGGACCTGCCTCCCAGCCAAATCCCCATTTCATAGCATTGTCTATATTTAGAATGTNATCTGAAATTTCAGGAACGCGATTTGCGCTATAGATAAACATTTTGGCAGTAATCTCCCAAAAATATTTACTACCTCTATCATCACCAAAGCACAGGGCTGTAATTTTATCCGATAATCGTTGCCTGTCTTTTGCGATTCTGAAGCAGTCAAATCGTACCTGCCCCATTGGACTATATTCACCAGTTTTTAGATCTACTGAGTGGATAGAACGGTCTTCATTTTTTTTATAAAAACCTGCTTTTGTTTTTTGTCCCAATCGGTCTGATGCTATTAGGCTTTCTAAAATGGCTGGAATCTGAAATATATCACGCTCTTCATCCTCCTGAGCCTTATNATAGGTNGTNAGCGATACNNTCTTTAATGTATCCAGACCGACAACATCAGCAGTTCGGAAGGTCGCGCTTTTTGGCCGACCTGAAATCGGACCAGTTAATTTATCAACCTCTTCAACTGTGAGTCCGTATTCTTGAGCAAGATTAATTGCGATCATCATACCATAGACACCGATACGATTTCCAATAAAGTTTGGAGTATCTTTAGCATGAACAATTCCTTTCCCTAAAATAGATTCTCCAAATTCCATCATTGTTTCATAGGTTTCATCTGTAGTCNCNTTTCCACGTACCAANTCTAATAATTGCATGTACCTAGGTGGATTGAAAAAGTGAGTGATCATGAAACGTTCTTTTACATTATCTGGCAGATTTTNAGTGAGGTCCTGTANAGGGATTCCNGAGGTGTTTGAGGTAAGTATGGNTTTTTTCTTAAGGTGTGGTAATAATTTTTGGTATATTGTTTCTTTAATATCTAGGCGTTCCACTACTACCTCAATTACCCAGTCCACTTCAGAAATTTTTTCTATGTCATCATCATAGGTGCAGNTCGTAACCAGATCCACATTTTTTGGTTTGTATAGTGGTTTTGGTTTTAGGGATGTCAGTGTGCTCTTGCCTTTCTCTGATAATTCTTTATTNATATCAAAAAGATAAGAGNGGATACCAGCGTTGCCCAAGTGTCCTGCTATTTGGGCTCCCATTACTCCGGCACCAAGTACNGCTACTTTTTNAATCTTTTTTTCCATNGATCAGTCCCTTTCCAAAATAGTTGCAATNCCCTGTCCNGTACCAATACACATAGTAGCNAGGCCTCTTTTGGCATCTTGTTGTTCTAAAACATTCACCAGTGTTGTAATGATTCTTGCCCCAGAACAACCTAGAGGATGTCCCAATGCGATTGCTCCGCCATTATGATTNACTTTAGATATATCCCAGTTTCCTTTTTGAATAACGTAAAGGGATTGTGCAGCGAAAGCTTCATTAAGTTCAATTACATCAANTTCATCNATGGATAATCCTGTCTTAGATAGAATTTTTTGCGTTGCTGGTAGTGGCCCCATTCCCATTCGTCTCCAGTCAACTCCGGCGACTGATCTGCCTTTAATGTTAGCTCGTATTTTTAGTCCGTTTTTTTCAGCAAAATCTCTGCTTGTTAGCAATANTGCGGCTGCACCAATAGATACAGGGCTAGAAGTTGCTGCNGTAATAGTACCCCCCTCTAAAAATGCAGGATCAAGACTCTTAATCTTTTNTANATTAGGTTCTCTTGGGCCTTCATCTTGTTCTATTGTCGATTCACCATACATATCAATAGGAACAATTTCATTTTCAAAATGATTTTCTTTCCACGCCTTTAGAGCNTTTTCGTGTGACTTAACTGAAAATTCTTCCTGTTGCTCACGTGATATGTTTCCCTCTTTAGCCAGTATCTCTGCTGTTTCGCCCATACCAATATAGTATTCCTGTTCTGCGAGGTCTGGATGAAAATCAGGATTGAATCCCCCCATCGGAACGGAAAACATATCTTCCACGCCTGCAGCAATTCCAAATTGGATGTCGCCACTCTCAATTTTTGTACTGATTTGATGCAAAGCATCCATGGAAGAACCACAAAATCGATTCACAACTGCGCCAGCACATGTTTCAGGAATTCCTGCGAGAATAGCAACACCCTTTGCCATTAGCATACCCTGGGGACCTTCAGGAAATGCGCAACCCAGTACAAAATCATCGATTTCATTTGGATTCGCATTTTTGTTTCTCTTTAAAAGTTCTTTTACTACTTGTGCTGTAAGATCATCTGGTCGAATACCAACCATATTCCCATTTTTTATACCAATGGGGGAGCGAACCGCATCAATAATTACTGATTCATTCATATTTTTATCCTACCTAATTNNAGTTTATTAATNTTTTTNGATATNTTNATACATNTCATAAATCGATTATANACGCGTTTCCATATGTAAGTTTTTCCTGGNTTTCTGTTAAGCATTAATATAGCTTGACTTCTAACAATTGATTCTTCTAATTCGCTCATTACTTTCTCCTAAAAAGGGTATTTTTTTTGTTCAAACATATACTCACCTAATAATTTTTTAAGCGTGATGGTATCTGTATTCAGTGTCATTTTNNATGTAAGTTTTTTNACTGTATCTGATATATGTACTGGAGTCTTTTCTTCAAAAATTCTATTTAAACATTTCCCACTCATGAGAATGATATCTAGAAAGGACTCTGCTACATCAATTTTTGCAATGTTCATTGCCATAGCAGATTTTCTCTCTGATGACATAGTTTGTTGTACTCTTGCGATCAATGATTCAGCCGTAAAAAGGTGAGTAAACATATCCGCTAAAGTTTCACTTAGCTGTTGTTCGTGTTTTAGATCCTGACCAAAGGAACAAAGCGCTTCCTGAAAAATCAAAGCTGTTAACATTTTTGCCGACTCTAGAGCATGTTTTTCTTTATTAAAAGAATCTACATTATTTTTTTCAGCAGAGGTGCTCAAAAAGTCATTCAGATTTTTTAAATAATCTCGTAATGAAATTTCCTCCATAAGGACTTTTTTCATCATATATCCAGTGATAATTGCACGGTTTATTTCATTGGTTCCTTCCCATATTTGATTTATTCTATCATCCCGATACGGCATTGCCATAGGATACTCTTCGATAAATCCATATCCTCCAAAAATTTGGAGACAATGATCTACTACCATTGAAGAAGTCTCGCTACCATAAACTTTTGCCATCGATGCTTCTACAGCAAACCTTTCCATTGTCTCGCCCATCTTTTTATAATAGTTAGAGTCAGATTTATCTAAATCATCTATAGCATCTTGTATCATGCCAACCGTTCTATACAGCATGGTGTCTGCCACATAAGTTTGAATCGTTATATCTGAAATTTTCCCAATAATGGAGTCAAATTTGGCAAGAGGTTGACCAAATTGTCTTCTTTGAAGCGCGTAATTTATGGTCTCACGGATTGCTAGTTTTGATCCTCCAACGCTTGCTGCTGCAAGTTTATAGCGACCAATATTCAAAGCATTAAAAGCAATACTTGCTCCTTTTCCAACCTTATAAAGTAGGTTCTCTACTGGAACTTCAGCATTGGTAAATTTTAAGGATGTGGTAGACGAACCTTTCATTCCCATTTTTTTTTCTTCTGGTCCTATAGAAAATCCTTTTGTTTCTCGATCAACTATAAAACCTGAAAATTTATTTCCATCGACCTGTGCAAGTACCGTATAGACATCTGCCCAACCACCATTACTGATAAATTGCTTTTCTCCGTTTAATACATAATGTGTACCATCTTCAGATAAAACCGCAGATGTTTTGGCTGACAGTGCATCCGAGCCTGAAGAAGGTTCTGTGAGCCCGTAGGCTGCAATCGATTCACCGCTCATTAGCTTTGGTAAATATTTTCTTTTTTGTTCAGGAGTACCAAAGAATACAATACCTAGACTACCAATCCCAGTTTGGACTCCAAAGGTACATCCAAAAGAAGCAGATCCACCAAAACCAACACCTTCTGATACAATGCAAGACGTAATCTTATCAAGCTCGGTTCCTCCATATTCTTCTGGCGAATCTATGCCGATGAGTCCAAGATTTCCCATTTCTTCCATCATAGATCGACTAAAATCCTCATCTAATTTTTCAATTTTCTTAATATTAGGATGTATTCTTTCACTAACAAATTTCAAAACCATTTTTTCAATATCTTTATGTTCTTGGCTAAAGTTTTCCCTAATAAGAATGGTTTCATTA
>NZHK01000020.1 GCA_002691285.1 Fidelibacterota bacterium
TTTAAGTTATCTCTTAATACAACTTCTAGCTCTACTTTATGGCGACTGATATCGACAAGAAGCTTTTCAATTCTTTTTGTTATTTTTTTTTCAATATTTGAAATTAATTTAAGATAATGCGTGCGATAAATAGCTTGACGCCAAGTTGTTGAAGAAAATACTTTTTCTAAATCAGACAAATTCCCTTTTTTATAAGATTTCAGCACTCTTTGTTTATAACGAATTCGCAAAGATTCCAATTCATTCTCATTTTTAAGAATATCATTTTTTAGTTGATAAATTGTTTTTCTGGCTTTTTCCTCTTCATATTTCAAGGATTGAATTAATTTGTTGGTAAGACTAATCTCTTTGTCAATGGAGGACAGTCGATTTGCAGTAGACCTCTCTCTAGATTCTGCAGTTTTTATTTTTAGACGTAACTGCTTTAATTCTGTTTTAAGAGCATTGATTGCATCATTCTGATAGCGTAATTCTTCATCATAGTCCCTATCATCTGATTGCCCAAAACTGTCCCNAGGATAGAANAATATAAAAATAATTATTACAAAAATTCTCATAGCNCGAAAGTTACTTGGTAAATATTTTGAAAAGAGGAAAATAGTAGATAAATATTTATATTTTTTCAATTTTNAATAGCCTNAAGTTATGGAATGATAACTGCAATGACTGTTGATTTGTAAAATAAATCCATAACTGAGTATCGAATTCCATCCCNTCTAAACCATTTATCCTTTCATGTGGGGCGCCAAGTAATGCTTCAACTTCTGGTAAAGATTGACCAATCTCTAACTTTTTTGAACGCGCAAGCATCTGTTGCATTCTTCCTTTTTCCATTTTCTTATCGATTATATCTCTTGATTTAAATTCATCATAAGCTTCTAACTTTTCTTTTAAATCAGCCAAAAGTTTTTCATTTTTAACCCCAATGCCCCCTGCAAGTTCTCTAGCATCTTCTAAAGCACTTATTGCCAACTGCACTTCTTCAAATTCATCTGCCTTTCTTGCTATATTTGCCATCTTAACTCCAGCCTTATATTGCAAAGATTTTACTTCAAAATTTAAGTCTTGATTTAATTCAAGCGCATCAGAATACTTTTCCATAGCTCGTCCAATAAAACCTAAATTTTGTAGTTCTTTTCCTTGCGACAAGACAACCCATGATTTAAACCTACGTAATTCTTTTTTACCTTGGGTTGAGAATAAAGATACTTTCTTTACAATTTCATATGCTTCAACATATTGTAAATCATTTAATATTTTTTCAGCATCTACCATCCAATATAATGCCAATTGTTCAATCTTCCCTGAAAGTAGCTGAGTAATGACTGAATCATTTTTTACTTTTGAAAGTGCAAATTGATACATGTTGAGGGCTTTTTCTCTTTTATTTGATTTTTCTAAAACCACTCCTTTTTGCATAAGCATGTAAGGAATTTTATATTCACAATCAGAAATATATTTTTCAGCTCTATAACGGTTTGTATGAGATGGATAAGCAGCCGTAAAATTGTTAAAATTTTTCAATGCTTGAGAATAATCCTTCCGGTAATAATCAGCTTTGGCTTTATCTCCTATAGTTTTNCTCCCTCCGTAAAAAGTTGCTAATGTTAGATAAATGCCAAAGTTTTGTAAATCAAAATTTTTTATTGGAGAGATATTTTGAGGATCATTAATTTTACCAATCTTAGTGTAAGAATATCTTAAATCCAATCCAACAGAAAACTGGTTCGACAAACCTGGATCAAAAATAAAACGTGCCCCTAGCGCACTTGCAGAAGAAGTCCCGNACCCTAATATTTTTTTGTCCCAAACTTCTTCGTTCCTATCAGGAGAATAAAAATATGTAGATGCAATCCCATATGAATGCCTGAAATTTATATACCATTTATCAAATGGTTGATATTGAAAATGACTAGTCAAAAAATACTCAGTTAACTTTGGAGAAAAAAAATATTCTCCTCCCCAACTTGAATTCACCTGAGACCATTGATCTGATGGTAATTTTGCAGGGTATAATAAACTACTTGTTCTGTACGAAATCCCAGTTAGAATATTTAACCAACTTGATCCAATTACATAGTGAGGGATATTAAAAAGCCCAACATCAATTTCTAGAGATGTACCCCAAATGTTATTATTAGATATAGGTATGGGGTCTAACGATGTTTCTCCATCGCTCTCAAGTTCAATATTTTTGGGTTCGTCTTGAATAGAATTACGGGTTAACGATGATAAAACCCAAGAGCCCGTTCTCTTTCCTGTTGCTCCAACTCCATATCTTATTTCAAAAGGTAACACATTGATAGGAGCAGAAAATTCTCTTGAAAAAAACCATTTATTAATCCAATATCCATCTTCATATTTTGAATCACTATCAAACTTAATTAAGCCAAAAAAGAAAGAACGTGGTTCTTTTTCTTTAATTTGTGCTGATAAACCGTACAAAATAAAAAAATAAAAAAAAATTTGTCTATTTTTATTTAAAAACATAAATAACCAAAAATTAAANACCNCTTCAATATTTTACAGCAAGTGCCANCCAAAAACTACCTAATTTTGCTAGTTAATATTTATGGAACATATATATTTAGATTAACTTTAATATGATATGATTAAATCAATTTACTTTATCGTTTTCCTTTTGGGAAGTCTTTATGGACAAACATTCCAAATTGCCAGAATCCAGTATGGTGGAGGGGGCGATTGGTATTGCGATCCAAGCAGTCTACCTAATTTGTTAAATTATTTAACTAATAATACACCTATATCAACTTATCCAGAAGAAGTAAGAATTAAACTTTCTGATGATAAAGCAACCCAATACCCATATTTATACCTTACAGGACATGGCAATATAAAGTTTAAGGAAAATGAGATTATTGCTTTAAGATCTATGCTCCTTGATGGAGCATTTTTACATGTTGATGATAATTATGGGTTAGATAAGCCGTTTCGAAGAGAGATTAAAAAGGTTTTTCCTAAAAAGGATTTAGTAGAGCTTCCTAAAAATCATGAAATTTTTAATAGCTACTTCAATTTCCCAAATGGGCTTCCTAAAGTACATGAGCATGATAAAAAACCGCCTCAAGCGTTCGCACTATTTCATAAAAAAAGAATGATTCTACTTTATACATATGAATCTGATCTAGGCGATGGATGGGAAGACCCAAGTGTACATCAAGATCCTTGGCCCATTCGTGAAAGTGCTTTAAAAATGGGCGTGAATATTATTTATTTTGCATTAAGTCAATAATGATGATAAAAGAATATATCCAAAAATTTCGTTTCCATTTTCTAAAATATATTTTTTTAGGAAATTTAATTTATGTTGGTATTATAGGATCTATTTTATTTTTACTACTGATTCTTCTTGAGTCAATCTTCTATTTTTTGCCAAATACAAAGTTAACTATCCTATATTCATTAATTTTCTGTATCTCAGTATTCACTCTTTATTGGATAACTATGTTCCAAATGATTAAAAAGGATAAAATAAGATCATATAGAATTAACAAATTTGCGATAATCTTAGGGGAAAAATTATTCCCACAAAAGAAAGACACAATTATTAATGCCCTTCAATTAGAATATGGATCTAAAGAAGATGAATCTAAATCATTGGCTGATGCATATATTAAATCAATACTAAAGAAGCTTTATACCTTTGACCTTTCACTAATAATTTTTAAGCAAAACCGATCAAAGCTAAAGGCAGCACTACTTATATCTTGGGTTTTTGTAATTATTATGTTCTCTTTTAATTATCAAATTTCTTCAGATTCATACTTCCGATGGAGCAATCCAAGTCAAAAGTTTCTTTCTCCTAAGCCTTTTAAATTATTTAATACCACCGGCCCTTTGCATATACTTGGAGGTGAAAAATCAATAATTACTATAAAAGCATCCTCTATTATATCCGACACTGTTCTTCTTCAGTTAACACCTACTCAAGTATCAACTCAAAAAAGAGATTCCTTAAAATTAGAATTTTCNTGTCCTCCATCGGAATCTGGTGAATTTATTTTTGAACTNCCAGAACTTTATCAGGATTACTCTTATCAAGCAGTAGTTAATGCTCGTTTTTTTTGGGAATCTTGGGATAATGTAACAACTGCTCTTGATACAATTTTTGTTACGGACCGACCATCTTTTGAAAACTTTTCATTAATTATTNCACCGCCAANATACAGCAAGNTTAAAAAATTTATACAAGAAGGTAATATTGCAGCCATTAAAACTTTGAAAGGNTCCGAAATCCTAGTAGATATAACATCAAATAGATTACTTCGAACAGCATNTATTAGCTTAAACAAAAGTAAAATAAANATGGTCACAAGCTACAATACAGCATCNGGAGGATTTACTTTATTGGAAGAAGGAAGCTTTTTTGTAAACCTTGTTGATAAAAGAGGTATAACAAATCGAGATCCAATTTCATATTCTCTAGAAATTTTACCTGATAATAGCCCAACAATTAATGTTATAAAACCTGCTCCAATGATTGAGCTTGGGAACGAGCAAGCTATACCAATTCATTTAGATATCATAGATGATTTTGGATTTAAAGATTTACAGCTAGCTTATGAAATTAAAAAACCGGACTATATTAANGATGATTCATTTGTAGCCATGTTAAAAATTGACGAACTTGAACCTGATTCGCTGATTCAATCTATTAAAATGTTGTGGGAATTAAACAATTTGCATCTTATGCCTGATGATGAAATTCATTNCCATTTTGAACTAACAGATAACGATAATATTTCCGGACCTAAAAAAACTATTTCAAACACTTTTATTGCTAGAGTGCCATCTTTGACAGACCTTTTTGAAAACATTACGGATTCTGAAGAACAATTTTTTGAAGATATGGCTCAGGAGTTTGAAGATATAAAAAATTTACAAGAAAAATTTGAATCTTTAGAATTGAAAATACTTAAAGAAGAAGAACTTAATTGGGATCGGAAAAAATCTGTTCAAGACATCATCGAAAATGCAAAAAAGGAATTGGATAAGCTAGAAAAATTGTCTGAGTCAATTGAGTCAATTACANATCAAGCAGATAAGCATAAATTATTTTCTCCAAGTTTATTAGAAAAATTTGATGAACTTTCAAAACTAATTAATGATATAATCCCGGAAAATATGGAAAANAACTTAAAAGACCTCCAGAGTGCCTTAGACGAATTAGATATGAACTCATTACAAAAAGCTTTAAGCGATCTTACTGAAAATATGGAACAAATTGAAAATGACCTTGATCGGTATTTAGATATTTTTAAAAGATTTCAAGCTGANCAAAAATTAGATGAAATACAAAAAAGGTTACANCAACTATTGGAACAACAAAATGCACTAAATGAAGAAATTAGTAACCTAAGACCAGAAACAGAATTATCCACATCCCAAAGATATGCTCAGGAACAACAACGGAACTTAGATGANTTCGANAACATCCTTTCTTTAATGNATGATGCTTCAGCTTTAGTTGAACCATTTAGTAAAACCACTTCGGAAGAATTATCTTCCNTATCAGAATCTGANTTGTCNAAAGAAACTGAATCATCTTTAGAAGAAACTGCGAATAGTTTGAAAAACCAGGGATTCCAAAGTGCANAAAANTTAAGCTCTAATTCAATTGAAAAACTTNANAATATGATGCAGAGAATGAGTGATATTCAACAAAACTTTCAAAAAGAAACCGTTTCAAAAATGGCACAAAAATTTGAAAACTTAATGCAAAACATGCTCTATCTTTCTTCGCAAGAAGAAAATTTAAAATCAGACGTTGANAAAACATATCGTAATTCACCAAGACTTAAAGAGCTTGCAGCTAAACAGCAAGTCTTACAAGATCAATTACAATCGATAACTAGTCAAATGATGGCTCTATCAAAAGAAACATTTGCAATTACCCCAGAAATAGGAAAAGGCATTGGAAAAGCAAACTACGGGATGCAACAAGCAAAAGAAAAACTAACAGAACGTAACCCCACAAAAGCAGGAGAGAATCAAAACCTGGCTATGCAGGGATTAAATGAAGCCGCAGTTGGCCTATTTAATTCTATAGAAAATATGAAAAAATCTGGTTCAGCNAGCGGNGTTGAACAATTTATGCAGATGATGCANCAGATGGCTGGTCAACAACAAGGCCTAAATCAGCAAGGATTACAGTTAGCGCTTGGTAAGATGGCAGCCGCAGCACAACAACAAATGATGCAGCAAATGATGAANGGTCAAAAAGGACTACGTAAATCANTAGAGCAACTAATGAACGAGATGCGGCAATCTGGAGGAGGAGAGCTTGGTGATTTAAGTGGTATTGGAAAAGAAATGGATGAAGTAATAAAAGATTTACAAAAAAATCAATACACCCAAACTACTCAAAATAGACAGCAAAAGATTTTATCAAGAATGCTAGATAGTCAAGTATCAATGACTCAACGTGGAGAAAAAGAAGAAAGAAAGTCAGATACCTCCACACTTGGGTTGACATATTCGGGCCCTGGCGGCCTACCTTCTGATTTAGGAGAACGACAAGACCTCACTCTAAAAGCTCTAAATAGTTCAATGAAAGCTGGGTATTCAAAAGAACATCAAACGATGATAAAACGATATTTTAATTTTTTAAGTAAAAATAATTATCAAACTAATAGTGTAGATAATTTAAATGAATAATATTTTAATAATTCTTCTGATTTTCTGTCCTGTTTCATTCTATGCGCAAAACTTATTATCTGATAATAAAATAATTAAAACAGCAAAGATGCTGGAAGCAAAAGGCGATGTAGAAGGAGCTATCTCAGTTTATGAGGATATCCTTATAAGAAAACCTAACCATAGACAATCAATACAAAATCTAAAAAGTATCTATTTAAAATATTTGATGTATGAAAGAGGGATAGAATTCATGCGGCTTCGAATGTCAAAAGAGCCTTATGATGTTAGAACGTATTGTGAGCTTGGAGAGATGTATTTTTTAAACAAACAAAAAAAAGAAGCAATCTTAATTTGGTATGCCGGATTAAATAAATTTAAACATAATCGTTCTTTTTATAGGATCATGCTTTCTACTTTAGCAAAGCACAACTTGGATGATGAACTTTCTACGATTATAAAAAAAGGAAGGGATAATTTTGGTGAATCTTTTCTTTCTTTCGAATTGGGAACATATTTACAATCAATTGGGGAATTTGATACCGCGATGGATGAATTTATATCACATTTATTAAATGAAAAAAGTTACCAAGGACTAATTGAAAGAAAAATATTGTTAATGAGCGACGAAGAAGGAGCAATCTCCATTATTGAAAATAAGCTTTTTGAAGCTTCAAAAATTTATCCAAATCAAATTCTTAACATATTAAGCGAATTTTATTTTAAACAACAAAAATATCATCTTTCAATACAAACAAAAAAAGAATGGACTTCTGAAGGGAATAAAGATTTTAACGAATGGATAAAATTTGCAAATGATCTTCGAATTGAAGGTCAATATCAATACGCAATAGATGCCTATTATTTTGTATTAAGCTATAAACTAAATTCAAAACTTACGGAAAGAGCTCTGTTAGGTTTAGGTCAAACTTATGATGATCAAATAACTACAAAAAAGGCTATGTACTTGATACCATATTTTTATAACAACAACATGTTTTTTAAAGATCCTTTTCAAGTCTATTCATCGATATCAACCAAACATCTAGAATCAAGTCTAAACCTCTATGACTCTCTTTTAGTTTCCTTAAAAAAACCATCATTTTTATCGGAGGCCTACTATCGATTAGGTGATATACATTATAGAATATTACAAGATTTTGATAAAGCATATTATTTACTGAATAAAGCGATGAGTTTCAAACCCAGTAAAAAAACTAAATTAAAAATTATCGGTAGGACTTCAGATGTGTTAATAGCTATGGGACAAACACAAGAAGCATTAAGGTTTCTACAAAAACAACAAAAAATTGAGCCTCTAAAATCCATAGATGAAAAAAATATTCTTATCCATTTTCTTACTAAATCACCAGATTCAATATTGTATAATATTGATTTATCTCTTAATAATTTAGAGTTTTCAGATCCTTCCTTTAATGATTTAATGGAATTAAAAAACCTTATTACTAAATATTATAGTGAACCAGCTGATTATTCATCATTNAAATATTTTCAGAAATCCGAACTTTTTATTAGACAGANNAAATTAGGAGATGCGTTAAAAGAGTTAGAATATTTAGTNGAAAACTTTCCTAATTCATTAATAACTCCATTAGCTCATTTAAGGTTAGCTATGATCCACTTTCAATTAGAAAACTATACAAATGCTTTAANTTACGCTTTATTACTNGATAATACAGAATTTGCTGATAGAGGGGTCATCCTTTCGGGGCAGATATATGAAATAAAAGAGGAAAATATCGAAACATCATTAGANNAATATATGAAAATATTAAATGATTTCTCTTATTCAATATACTATGAGCCAATNAGATATCATGTTCGAAAAATTCAAAAGAATGANATTCAATGAAAACTACAATATACTTACTTACCTTCACATTAATATTTGGACAAAAGATTCTTATCCCAATGGATCAGACTCAAAATGACCATTTAAAAGCTTATGGGATTGCATATTCAATATTGAAAAATAATGTAAATATAGAATGGCTTTTAAATTACCATGGAGGATCTTTTTTAATTGATTCACACCAATTTATTGAAACAGAGTGNCGGGTAAGGGGCGTGACTTATAAAAAAATTAATCCTAGCGATCTATTAAATATCTATTCTACCATTGATCAGAGCAATATGGATATCATGTTATTAGAAAAAAAACCAAAAATCGCAATTTATACTCCNCCAAANAAACAACCTTGGGANGATGCAGTNACTCTTGCGCTCACATATGCAGAGGTAGACTATGAAACCCTTTGGGATANTGAAGTACATTTAGGAAAACTTAATGATTATGATTGGCTTCATTTNCATCACGAAGATTTCACTGGGCAACATGGAAAGTTTTATCGGAGCCATCGAAACTCAAAATGGTATAGAGAGCAAAAAATACAATTCCAAGACATCGCTAGTAAACTTGGATATTCTAGTGTTCATGAGCATAAAAAAGGTATTTCAAGGATAATAAAAAATTATGTAAAAGATGGAGGGTTTTTATTCGCTATGTGTTCTGCAACTGATTCTTATGATATTGCATTAGCTATGGGAAATGTTGATGGTGTTGAGGCTGTTTATGATGGGACACCTACTAACCCTGACTTACAAAATAGCCTAGACTATTCACAGTGTTTCGCTTTTGAAAATTTTAAAATCATTTCTGATCCAATGATATATGAATTTTCAGATATAGATTTTCCGCCTAGCCACAATCCAATAACTAGAGGTGCAAAAGCAGACTATTTCACTTTATTTGAATTCTCTGCTAAATACGATCCCGTTCCTTCAATGCTTACCCAAAATCATGTTCCAATTATCAAAGGTTTTATGGGACAAACTACTGGTTTTCACAAAGATAAAATTAAAAAACATATAGTGGTAATGGGTGAAGATCCTGCTTCTGAACAAGTTAAATATTTACATGGAAATTTCGGTAAAGGAACTTTTACTTTTTATGGTGGCCATGACCCTGAAGATTATCAGCATTTTGTAGGTGATCCCCCTACTGATTTAACACTTCATAGAAATTCACCTGGGTATAGATTGATTTTAAATAACATTCTTTTCCCCGCAGCTAGAAAAAAAGAAAGAAAAACATAAACTCTTATTGATAATGTGGATTCAAAAAGAAATAACCATTGAAAAAAAACAAAAAGGATTTCACTTAATCACCGATCAATTAATAAATCAACTCCCTGAAATGAATAAAATTTATATTGGCTTATTAAACGTGTTTGTTTTGCACACCTCAGCCTCAATAACACTTAATGAGAATATGGATAGTAGCGTTAGAGATGACTTCAAGTCTTTTTTTAATCGTCTCGTACCAGAAAACCAAAACTATTTCACACATACCTACGAAGGATCTGATGATATGCCTGCACACTTAAAATCATCCATCTTAGGTTCTTCAATTGTTGTACCAATTTCAAATGGGAGCTTAAAACTTGGGACATGGCAGGGGATTTACTTATGTGAGCATCGGAAACATGCTAATGCAAGAAACATAATCCTTACTATTCATGGGAAAAAGAAAAATTGAAAATTCTATTTTCCAATGATTTGAAGAGAACTGATTATTTTATTTATAGTTTTTTATTCTATCCCAAATTATGTTCATTTGTTTACTAGTGGCTTTTTCTATAGGTATTCCTTTTAATTTTAACTCTTTCTCAATATTTTTAAACCTTTGAATAAATTTTTCATTCGACTTTCTTAACATATCCTCTGCTGGAATACCCAAAAATCTTGAAATATTTACAACCGTAAATAATACATCGCCAATTTCTTCCTCAATTTCAACTTTTCTACCTGTTGCATTTGCTTGTTTTAATTCTTCAATTTCTTCATAAAGCTTATCCCAAACAGGTTCTATATTATCCCAATCAAACCCCACCAGAGATGCTTTTTCTTGTAACCGCTGTGCTCTTGTTAAAGATGGAAGAGTCTTTGGAACACCATCCAAACGGGATTCTCTTCTCTTTTCAATATGCTTCTGTAATTCCCAATCTTTTTTTACTTCAGAAGTATTATCTTTATCTTTGTTTCCAAATACATGTGGATGTCTATTAATAAGTTTTTTATTAATACCATTAAGAGTATCTAGAATATCAAATTTATTACTTTCTTTTGCTATTTGTGCTTGCAATAAAATATGCAAGAGTACATCGCCTAATTCTTCTTTCAAAGTCTTCCAATCATTTGATTCTACACTTTCAATTACTTCGTAAGTTTCTTCAAGAAAATATGGTAACAATGATTCGTGAGTTTGTTCTTTATCCCATGGACATCCATCTGGAGCTCGAAGTCTTTCAACTATATCAATTAACTCTAAAAAAAGGTTTATAACTTGTTCCTTATCCACCATTTTAAAATAATTTTCTCCAAATCATCCTATCTAATAAAACATTCTCAAGTTTAGTCATTATTTGTTTTTCATTTTTTGTTTTATCTAAATACCCAAGCAAATGAAGGCAGCCATGAATTATCAACCTAGCAACCTCTTTTTCATAGGGCTCTTCATATATTTTAGCATTTTCCTTGGCTCTAGGTAGACTAATATAAGTTTCACCTTCTATTCTTTCTTCTTCATAGCTGTTTAACCGAAATGCAATAACATCAGTGAAATGGTTTTTTTTAAAAAACTTCTTTTTCAATTTTGATAAAAAGTCATCATACAAAAGACATAGGATAATTCAGCATCTTTTATCCCTTTATCTGCAAAGACACTTTTAACAATTAGCTGAACACAATTAGGATCTGGGGAAACTAATGATGGATCACAATCAGAAGTTATTTTAATCATCTTTTATTATTGACTCTTTGCATCGTCAGGATATTCAACTCTTATATGATAGATCCCTCTTAAAACAGGAAGCATGCCACTTGTTCCATCAACTGTTCCTTTTATTTTCCTTAACTCATCTAGAGTAAGGGGACATTCACTTAGTTGCCCATCTTCAATCCTTTGATTAATAATCTTATCTATCATAGTTTCAATTTTTAATATATCAGGTTCTTTAATTGAACGAACCGCAGCTTCAATTGCTTCACAAAGCATTAAGATTCCTGTCTCTTTTGTATTTGGTTTTGGCCCTGGATATCTAAATGCAGATTCATCTACTACTGTTTTGTCTTGTTCAGCTTGTTTAAGAGCCATCCTATAAAAGTATTCTACTCTAGTAGTACCATGATGCATAGGGATAAAGTCTGATCCTTTTTTTGGCAAGCCATATTCCTTTGCCAATTGCAAACCATCTTTGACATGTGCTCTTATAATACGAGCACTC
>NZHK01000040.1 GCA_002691285.1 Fidelibacterota bacterium
CCTTCAATTGATGATTGTTATTTAATTGTTTAGTATAATTTCCTTTTAACGTATATGTTTTAACAGAGCTTGAATCCCTGGAGGTACTAATTGCTCCACCAAAAGCAAGTCTACCTTCTACGCTAAAAAGAGGACCTCCAAAAAATCCAATTGGAGCTTCATCAGCAAACCATTCATCTTCACCAGATCCGAAAATAGAATAATTTTGCGTTGTATCTCGTCTAGCGCCGTGTCCAGTAACATAGTCCTTGACATCTATCTTCATTAGTAAATCAAAGTATGAATTACTAGAAAGAGATTTCGTATATTTTAAACCATGTGTTGCATTGCTAACTTGAGTAGGAGACCAATATTCGTTCGTGTAAAGTCGCCAAGGCATAGTAAAACCAGTTCTATTTACCTGACTTGCTAAATCCCAAACATCGTTCATTATAGAAGTACCCCCTCCTCTTGAAAGCGTAGTTCCTTTCATGTTGCCATTATAGAAAGAGTATACAAGTTTTGATTTTTCACTAAGATCAGATGTTAATTTAAGAAGGTATGATTGTCTGAAGAGACCTGGACTACTTACTTCGTATAAATACATCTCCTGCTCTTGGCGAGTTGAAAAATAAAAACGTAAGTTTCCTAATTTAGAGGATACAAATGGAACCGGCCCACCAAACCCTGCATCTATATTNAAATCAGGTAATTGAATTGCACCTTGTTTTCTNTGCTCCCAAGAAAATAANTTTTTAGCCCCTGATGGTGTTAANTCATTATCTGGATTATNATCNGCAAGAGTTTGCTCAGATACACTATTCCAACCATCAAATGCNGGATANTGCCTCTGTTGATATTGATCCCAAGATCCATTGTTCGTTCCTGTCCANCAGACTTCATCATCNAAATAAGGTTTAAACCANAAGGATTCAGCTTCATAAGGAGACATCCCAAAATGTTTTTGGCCTGCAGGNGATCGTCGGAACGAAAAAGTACCCGAATATTTTTCCTTACTACCTTCCCTNGTTACNACATTNATTACACCTGATCTTGCATTGCGATATTCTNCNCCAAATCCTCCAGTTTGCAAGGAAATATCCTGTATNGCNCTTAGAGGAATACCGGTAGTAGGCTCACTTGTTCGCTCATCATTTAANACCAAACCATCTACCATAAACTGTGTCTCATTNNAACTNCCNCCACGNACAGACAATCCAGAAACACCAGCCGANAGCCCAACNACCTCTGAAACACTNCTCACNGGCATTTCNGNAATNTTTTCTGAGGANATTGATTTTTGACTGGATGCTACATCNACTTTTACAAGTTTTTGATTTGCTTCTACGGTAATCATCTGACCTTCAATAGCCTCNATNGCCAAATCCAAATCAATTACAGCTGTNAAATCAATCTCGACTCGTACNCCTGTCACAGTTTTATCNCCATANCCAATCATATTGACNTTTAAATCATAAAAGCCAGGNGGTACNTTTAAAATATGGTACATACCNNTNANATCAGTTGCAGANCCAAGAGAAGANCCAANTAACATNACATTCGCGCCGATNAGNGGTTCNCCTGTNNATTGGTCAGATATTTTACCAGANACCTTACCNGTNACCCCTCCAAANAGNGTAANTTGGCAAAGNGAAAGAAAAATTAGAAATTTCNTAAAAAGCATNAATAGATTATATGTAGGGATGAAAATTGATTGCAATACTTAATTTTTTTGATNTCTACCAATTNTTTCTCCAATNTAANTTNTNATTTTTTTNNTTCAAATTCAANGANTCGTATNCAGCTGAATGTATTCTCTGTCGCCANTCAAAGTATNTCGGAGATTTGGATTCCCNTNTTGGATGAACNGCATTCGTTAANAGNATAACAATCACNCCANTTNNTTTATCTATCCANANACTTGTTCCCGTAAAACCTGTATGNCCAAAACTATCATCNCTTATATAAACNCCTCCNGAAGCCTTACCAGATGGGCTATCCCAGCCATAACATCTAGAACTACCTTCAATNANATTNGNTCTGCTTGTAAAAAGGGCTACAGTCTCAGGCTTAAAAATTCTTTTCCACCTGTAAATGCCCCCATTNAGCATCATTTGGGAAAAAGTTGCTAGGTCATTTGATGTAGAAAAAAGTCCAGCATGGCCTGCTACTCCTCCCAGCATGTAAGCATTTTCATCATGGACATACCCTTTTATTAGACTACTATTTTGATCAATTTCTGTNGGGACAACTCTTTTCAATTTCTCTTGAGGTGGGTTGAAAAATGTAGTGTGCATNCCAAGAGGTCNAGAAATGTTTNCTTCCACATANATATCAAGAGCCTTTAAACTCACCTTTTCAACAATCTTTCCAAGGGTAATGATACCTACATCAGAGTAAACCGTTTTCTCCTCTAAATCATAAATAGGCTCAGTGTTATAAATACTATCAAGGACNGATTCTTTGTCCCTATCCATTAAAAAGTACTTTCTAAATGGGGGNAGCCCTGAACTGTGTGTCAATAGGTGTTTTATTGAAATNTTAGATTTATGATTAAAATATTTTTTTTGCTTACCTTTNAATTGTGGCAAATAGGTTACTACCTTATCATCCAAATCAATCAATTTATCATCATACATTTTCATTATAGCTGATGTTGTTCCTACAACTTTCGAAATAGAGGCCAAGTCAAAAATATCACTTTCCCTCATTTTCCTTTTTTTATCATATGTNTGAAAACCAAAAGCATCATGAAAAAATATTTTCCCATCTTTTGCAGCTAATAGCACNCCTCCAGGGAACGCTTTTTCATCTACAGCCTTTTGAAGTAAGGTTGGTANAAGATCAATGTTCGCATTAACNTCACTGGGCAGCATCTGTTTAATCTCTTTTCCTGGTTTGAATGNATTTGCTTTCTTTGTTCCTAGAAATTTTTCAACTTGAATACCTTGGCCAANACTTGCTGCTTCTGGTATAGAGATTGGCAATCTCCCGGTTATTTNATTTTTNCCAAGAATAGCATTTAAATAAGCATTTTGCATGAGTGAACTATTTTTATAAGCACATAAATAAACAGGAATGTCTGGAAAATCCTCAATGATATAAGGATTCCCTATGCTGCCTAAAATAATATTTTTAGTTTTTTGTAATAATTTTTTGATAAAGTATTCCTCATTTTCTGGGATGGAAACTCTATCTTTCCAGGCCTTGTGGGAAACAAATGCATTGATTAAAACGGTACTATTTTGGGGGATATCATCAATAATGACGTCTATCATATTTTTAGTATCAGATTCATCAATCTGATATGGTTTAATATTTAAACCATATTTTTTAAGACCCTTGGTTGTTATTGACATAGAATGATTGAACTCATGATCATACATATCAATTACATAGATCGTCTGATCTTTTAGTTTAGGAAGAGGTAATAAATTTTTATTCAATCTTACACATGTTATAGATTGAGTTGCTATTTCGTTAGCAATTTTTTTATGCTCCCAAATGCCGACTGAATTTTGAATTTGGTCCAGGCTTATTTTATGATTTAGATGAAGTCCTATTTTTTCTTTCATTTTAAGCATTTTTAATGCTGCCTCATTGATCCTTTCTTCAGAAATCTTACCTTCTATTACAGCTTGTTCGACGGTATTAATTGATTTCTCAATATCGTTGTTTTGGATAATGATGTCACAACCGGCATTGATGACTTCAATAAGTGCATAGGCATCTGAATAGTTTCGAACAATACCCCCCATTCCCATTCCATCTGTTACAATCGCTCCTCTAAATTTAAGCTTCTCTTTCAAAATATCATTCACCCAAAATTTGCTCATAGATGCAGGTGTATAAGAGTCAGGCTGATAATCAGGGGAATGAACATGAGCTACCATTATAGCATCAATCTCTTTTTCAATCATATCCTGGAATGGTGGAATCTCTATTTCCCAAAGGCGAGATGAATCACTTGGTATCATAGCTAGTGAGGAATGAGAATCCGTTTCTGTATCTCCATGGCCTGGAAAATGTTTGGCTGTTGCAAGTAGGCCATTGTTTTGCATGCCTAAAATATATTGGGTAGCATATAAACTAACGACACTTGGATCTTCACTAAAAGATCTAACATTTATTATCGGATTCTTTGGATTGTTATTTACATCTACAACAGGAGAGAAATTCCAATGAATACCAACTGCCCTTGATTCTTTTGCAACTATTCTTCCCACTTCATAGGCATTTTCTGGCTTATTAGAGGCGGCTATTGCCATGAAAGGAGGAACCTCTGTCCCCTCGGGGAATCTTTGATGTAAACCATGTTCAATATCTGCATCGACAAGAATTGGTACTTTAGATCTGCTCTGCATTGTATTCAACATTGTTAAGCTAGTACTAGATTCCCCGTACCAAAAGTGTAAACCACCGATTCCATCCTTATCAATAAGCTCTAAAATTTTTTCCCATTTTTCAGAGGGAATATCTTTCATCCTTAAATTCATCCTGTAAATCATCATTTGAGCAATCTTTTCTCGAAGAGTTAATTCGTTGAGAGTGTCTTTAGACCAGTTATCGTTCTTAAACGAAGGAGGTAAGCACCCATTAAAAACAAAAAATAAAATTGATATTAGAACTGATTTAAATTGTATTGTGTTCTTCAATGTTGTAGATGATGTAAAAAAAAATTGTTGATCAAAAATTCACACGAATAATAGAAAATATTACTCATTTAAATTAATCAGAAAATATTACTGANACTTTACAAACATTTACTATTCGACTTTACCTTTTTTAAAACTAGTTTTAGAGATGTCAAATTCAATTGAANAATTAGTTGGCCAATTAATTATAGCAGGTTTTAGGGAGAAATCGATCAAAAACGATTCTCCAATCCTAAGCTTTATAAAAAACTTTAACCTTACAGGTGTCATACTTTACGATATTGATTTAGAACTAGGAGGTAAGGACTTAACCCCAGGAACAAGGAATATTGAATCACCCACGCAGCTTAANGAGCTTACAAAGCATCTTCAAAGTATATCTAGACAAGAATTACTTATTTCTGTTGACCAAGAAGGAGGCCACACCTCNAGGCTTAAANCAATTTATGGCTTTGCTCAAGATACAACATGGGCTCATGTGGGTAAATTAAATAGTCCACAGCTTACAAAACAATTTTCTGAGGAGACTGCAAATACTCTTAAAGATNCTGGANTAAACTTAAACTTTGCCCCTGTCCTTGATTTAGATCATGGTAATGGTAGTGTCATCAGCGATCAACAAAGAGCGTGCTCNGATGANCCCGAAAAAGTAATTGAACATGCGAGAATATTTATAAAAGCTCATAGAGAAAATGGGGTAATTACATGTGGAAAACATTTTCCAGGGCTTGGATCTGCATCTGGAGATACTCATGAGGGCATTACCGANATTACAAATAGTTGGACTGTAAAAGACTTACAACCTTTCGATACATTAATACNNGAAAATGAACTAGATACTGTCATGGTTTCTCATGCTTTTGATAAAAAANTAGATCCAAACTATNCCTCTTCTCTTTCNCAAAATATNATTACTAAAATGTTNCGNGATGATTTAGGTTTTGAAGGAGTNGTAATTTGNGATGATCCNAGTATGCGTGCAATNTCTGATCACTNNANNCTTGAAGAGACNTTTAAANTNATGTTNGATGCNGGNGTTGATNTATTNTGTTTNGGNAATAANCTNANNTANGACCCTGACTANATTCCNAANGCNNTTAANNNNGTNTGNAATNTNATTTCANCNGGTAAAATAAAAAAANCNAGGATNGANCAATCTATCGATAAAATAGAANTATTNAAGTCAAACTATGGNATNGGAAAGAANTGATTNTCTAATTGGNATTGATTGTGGTGCCTCTAAAGTNCTTNTACAATCAGCTAAGATCAATCCCAAAAGAACAATCATTTCAAAAGGACGGTATTGCAAAGAGTATGTGTACTCTTCGCACCCCGATTGGGATCCTTGTTATCAACCTACTCCACTTGGTTTGCAAATTAAGGAAAATAACAGCAAGTCTATCCTAATTAGAAAAGCTGAAAGAAAACAAGGCGATATAATTGTTGAATTGCTGCAAGACATAATTGAGAGTATTTCAGATTCTCAAATAGGAATCTGTTTCCCTGGTATCAAAGATGATTATGGTGTAACTATTTTAGCTAACGGGCCTAGAATTCCAGAATTACTAACAAGACTAAGTAAAGTAGATACTCTATATAATGATTCTGATTGTTGTATCACTGGCGAAATGGTATCNGATATTGGGAAGATGAATGATATCCATAATGGTATTTATATAGGTGGTGGAACGGGTATTGCTGATGGTATTCTTTTAAATGGTAAAATNATTAATTTGAATGATGATAAAAGTCCTAAAAAATCTTGGGAATTAATACTTCCTCAGGGTGCAAATGTAGAATCCTACCTTTCTCCTGGAGGTATACTAAAGAACCACAACTTGAAATATAAGACTAAAATAACTTCTCTTAAGGAGCTTTCAGCTTCGCAGTACTTTGAAGAAACCTTAAGTAATGCAATTACGGCTTTTGATTATTTATTGCAGGATCGTTTAGAATTTTTTCAGAGACACAAACAAGAGATAGAAAAAATTGTAATTGGCCAGAGACTTGGACAATTTCTGAATGAACAACCAAAAAACATAAAAAGCCTTTTCCAAAAAGATCATATAGCCCCAGTAGAATTCTCCTTTCAAAGAGANATTNCTGCACTTGGNGCTGCATGGAAAAAGTCATGNTNAAAAGAGNAGATAAACCAATCCAAGAGCCTACTTTGTCCATTGGTATGATTCTTCCAACNGATTTAAGAAAGCNATTAACCATTACCATCCCTGAAGAAAAAAAGAAAATAAAAATTGAAGCCNTATCNAAATCCCTCATNTATAAAAATTCCAAAAAAANGGAAATAATTTTAAAAGGATCTAAAATAGATGACTTTTTTATNATTCACTCTGTTCCNGCTGGTAGAGGATTTCATTGGGAGAAAACCATCGATGTAAAGGTNGCTGGAGATTTACGAATCAAGATTTCAAATGGTTATNTNTTCGTTATCAATCAAATTAAGCTTGAACAATATTTGGCTTCTGTTGCTACCTCAGAAATGGGCAGTGCGTGCCCTCCAGCATTGTTAGAAGCTCAAACGATTGTCGCTCGATCTTGGATTATTGCAGCTGCNGAACAAAAACATTCAAAAATTGGTATTGATGCATGCAATGATGATTGCTGCCAGCGATANCAGGGGATTACCAACATTACTAATAAATCGAAACAAGCGTCAAAGAAAACTTTTGGTCATTTTCTTATTCATGACGACCAGATATGTGACACTCGATATTCAAAATCTTGCGGTGGGATATCTGAAAACAATGAAAATGTATGGAATGAGTCGCCAAAGCCCTATCTCAGAGCAATTTTTGATGGTTCATCCAAAACCATTCCTGACCTAAGCAACAACCAAAAACTGCAAAATTGGATAAAAAACCCTCCAAACTGTTATTGCGGATATAAATATATTAATGAAAAAAATCTCAAAAAATACATTGGTAAAGTAGATAAAAAAGGAGCTTATTTTCGATGGTCAGTTCGTTTTACCCAAGATGAATTAACAAGAGTGGTAAATCAAAAGTGCAACACCTCTTTTGAGGCTGTTACATCTTTGAATCCCCTAAAACGAGGTGTTTCAGGAAGAATAACAAAATTAGAAATTTCTGGGATAGAAAATGAGAAAAGTCGAAATGTACATCTAAATAGTGAATATGAAATTAGAGATGCATTGCATCCAGAATTTTTATATAGCTCAGCCTTTATAATTATTTTAGATTCAGACGAAAATCAAATTATTAAATCTATAACTCTAAAAGGTGCAGGATGGGGACATGGAGTTGGACTTTGTCAGATTGGAGCTCTTGGTATGGCGTTATCTAATAAAACTTCAGCAGAGATTTTATTTCATTATTTTCCGTCAACAAAAATAAAAAAAATGTATGACTGATACTATTTCATTACACTGGATAGATTGGACAATTATTGTAGCATACATTCTATTTTCCTTGGGAGTTGGAATTTATTTCTCCAAAAGAGCAGCCTCAAGTACGGAAGAATATTTTCTTTCTGGTCGCTCTCTACCTTGGTGGCTTGTGGGGACATCAATGGTGGCAACAACTTTTGCAGCAGACACACCTTTAGCAATTACAGAATTTGTTCGTGGTCAAGGAATTTGGCAAAATTGGTTTTGGTGGAATCTTTTAATGGGCGCTCTCTTAAGTGTTTTTCTTTTTTCAAGACTTTGGCGTAGAGCAGAAGTCCTTACCGATAATGAATTACTTGAAATAAGATATAGTGGGAAGCCAGCAGCGTTTCTTAGAGCATTCAAAGCAGGGTATTTTGCAATATTATATAATTTTATAGTTATGGGTTGGGTTATAAATGCAATGGCTTCTGTCGTATCTGTAATGCTAAATATGGATAAATGGACTGCAGTTTGGCTTTGCGTAAGTATTGCCGTTGTTTATGCAATATTATCAGGTTTTTGGGGAGTTGTTATTACCGATATCGTTCAATTTTTTATTGCAATGTTTGGATCTATAGCTCTTGCCATTATTGCTCTAAACCACGTGGGGGGGATGGATACATTACTGCAAAAGCTTTCTTCCCTACTAGGGACTGATATCATTCATGAAAATACATTGAAATTTATTCCACCCATACCTGATAACAGTATAGGTTCTCTATCATTTTGGGAATCTCCTTTTTCTAAATTTCTCATTTTTATCACTGTTATGTGGTGGAGCCATCATGGTACGGACGGAGGAGGATATATTATTCAGAGAATGTCTTCAGCAAAAAATGAGAAGCATGCATTATTAGCGACATTATGGTTCAATCTAGCACACTACGCTGTAAGAGTATGGCCATGGATTATTGTGGGTGTTGTTTCCATAGTCATGTTTCCAGTAATACCTGATTCTTATTCAGAATTAGGCACAAAGGCAGGTTATCCTCTTGTTATGAATATGCTTTTAGGNCCNGGTATGAAAGGAATTTTAATAGTTTCTTTTTTAGCTGCTTTTATGTCAACAATAGATACTCATTTAAATTGGGGTGCGTCNTATATAATAAATGATATTTATAAAAGATTTTTTAAACCAAATGAATCCGAAAAACATTATGTTATCGTTAGCAAAATAATCACTGTTGTTCTTATGATTCTGGCTGCTTTCACAGCTTTAAAAATGCAAAGTATTTCCAAAGCATGGGCATTTATTTTTTCGATGGGAGCTGGTATAGGTTTAGTTCTAATTCTACGCTGGTTTTGGTGGCGAATAAATGCGTGGAGCGAAATCACCGCTCTTTCTACTTCTATTGTTATTACCTTATTATTGGAATCTCTAGCATGGTGGCAGGTATCGGCAAAAGAGGGTGCTTACTCCCTTTTTGGTACTGAACCCGTTCTTTTTGGTATACAAATACAAGTTCATCATAAATTAATAATTATTGTTCCTATTGCGATATTATCCTGGCTAATAGCTACGTTTATTACAAAACCTGAGCCTACTGAACACCTTCGAAAGTTTTATGAAAAAGTTCANCCAGGCGGATGGTGGGGNCCAATTACTNCNAATTTTAANCATNCTTTACAACCNGTNAGTNANGGAATTTTAGTNCANTGGNTAGCTGGTGTTATGATGATNTATGGATTTACATTTGGTATTGGTAACCTTATCTTTATGCANTATGGNAANTCNATNCTNCTCCTNGGNTGTGCTTTCATTGGTNCCTTTNTTATTTGGAATAGAAGCATATCTAAACTCTAATAATTATGTCTAGNCCCAGACGNATCTANTCCATTGATATTTTTAGAGGNATGACCATTGCTTTAATGATNATTGTTAATACACCCGGAANNTGGGGNCATGTNTACTCNCCGCTACTTCATGCCAANTGGCATGGGTGTACACCTACTGATTTGGTATTNCCTTTTTTTCTCTTTTTAGTTGGAAGCTCAATGAGATTTGCTTTCGTNAAGTGGCATTACTTTCCTTCAAAAAAGTTTTATGAGCACATATTTTGGAGGTCATTTTCCATCTTCNTTGCNGGNATAATTTTGAACGCATTCCCGTTTATTCGTCAAGCATGGGATTGGTCTGATTTNAGAATCATGGGCGTGCTACAANGAATCTCGCTTGCCTATGGGTTAAGTGCTCTTTTGATTATAAGATTTGATTTCAAACAAATGTTACAAATNCTTNCTGGAATNCTCTTGTTTTATTGGGCATTATTATGGTTNGGATCAAAACAAGNNCCATTTGAAATTGAGAGCAACTTTGCTCGANCNTTTGACATCTTAATTTTAGGCGAAANTCATCTTTANCGTGGCTNTGGGATACCATTTGANCCAGAAGGAATNCTGAGCACTATACCTTCAGTTGGAACTGTTATTATTGGCTATTTAATGGGGGGAATGTTACACACAACCAAAAACTATAATGATTGTGTNAAAAGAATGTTTGTTTTTGGGTTTGGATTGATAGNAATTGGNTATTTNTGGGGGTTNATTTTTCCAATAAACAAGGCATTATGGACAAGCTCCTATGTTTTATTCACTGGAGGGATAGCAACTATTTTTCTTTCANNAATAACGTATCTAATCGATATNAANCATTTTAAAAAACCATTTTGGGTATTTGAGGTTTTCGGTACTAATTCAATATTTATTTTTATTTTATCTGGTTTGTGGGTCAAAACAATAATTAATATAAAAAGAGAACTAAATGGCGAAATGACTAGTGCTTATAATTATCTTTATAAAACTATATTTGTTCCCCTTGCAGGTGACGTAAACGGATCTCTTTTATTTGCTATTACTCATGTAATAGGTTTTTGGCTAATTCTGTACTGGATGTACCGAAAAAAAATTCAAATTAAGCTATGAAGAAGTTTATTCTCACACTGGTATTATTTGGTTTTCTTAAATCAGAAAATTCCCCTTATGTCGTTGTCCTAGGTATAGCGCAGGATGGAGGATTACCTCATGCTGGTTGTATACAAAAGTGTTGTAAAAAATCATGGAGTACAGGTGAAAATAAAAAAAAAGTAT
>NZHK01000021.1 GCA_002691285.1 Fidelibacterota bacterium
CCTGATGGTGATACGCATAATTATTATGAGCTTGAGGTAAATGCACTTGAAACAGAATGGGATCTCCTNATTCTAAAGCCCTATCATGATGGGGATAAAGTAGTAATTGATTCNTGGGANATTCCTGGCTTAATCACAAAAGTTCATGTTGATGGTACAATTAATGATCCAAGTGATAGAGATAAGGGNTGGGGGGTTGAAATTGCAATCCCNTGGAAAGCGTTCATTAGCAATTTTNGNTCGAACAATCCTCCNNAAAATGGAGATCAATGGAAAGTGAACTTCTCAAGNGTTCATTGGGATACAGAGATAAAAAACGGGGNATATGTAAAAACAGACACACCGGAGTTNAATTGGGTGTGGTCTCCCCAAGGGCTGATATATATGCATATGCCACATTTTTGGGGTCTGGTTCAGTTTTCTGAAAACATTTCTGGACAAAATAAAGTTCAGTTTAAAAAGAGTGACATAGATCAAATAAAATGGTCTTTACGGCAAATATATTATCGACAGAGAAATCACTATTTTCGACATAATAGGTATACAAGCTCATTAAAAGCACTAAATTTAATGGATAGACCTGTTGAGGATGTTCCTTGGCCTCCAAAAATTATTTTAACTCCTTCCGGCTGGGAGGCTTCTGTATCTTGGAATTCAAGTTTGGTAATCATTCGAAAAGATGGGAAAGTTTGGATACAATAAAAATATAGACTTCAATATCTAACCACCTTAGATTTTCTGTAAGTCTTTCGCATAACTTATGGAGCAGTATCGGCGTTTAGCATTTGGAAAGAGTTACTTATTATCGGTATACAGTATGATTTCCCTCAAAAAATTTTATGTATTCATACATTTTACAATCATTATTTTTTCAAAGTAAGAACACGTATCAAAATATTTATAATTAAATGATTTTTGTTGACTGGCTTATTGTATTTATTGTTCTTGCGGGAATGATTTTTTCAGTAAATCTTTCCAAAGGATTAATGAAAAGTGTTACTGATTTTCTTTCGGCTGGAAGAACTGCTGGGAGATATCTTATAGCTGTGTCAAGCGGCATAGCAGGTCTAGGGGCCATTTCTGTTGTGATGTTTTTAGAAATGGGTTATGTAGCTGGGTTTAGCTTAGCATGGTGGGGTCTTAGTCAAGGAATAATTATTCTGATGTTAACTATGTCAGGCTGGGTGATTTACAGGTTTCGGTCAACAAGGTGTCTAACCTTGGCACAGTTTTTTGAGAAACGGTATAGTCGTAGGTTCCGAATTTTTACTGGAATTGTTGCTTTTGCAGCTGGCATTATAAATTTTGGCATTTTCCCAGCCGTAGGTGCACAATTTTTTATTAGTTACTGTGGGCTACCAGATTCTGTAATGGGTGTTTCTGTTTATCCATTATTAATGATCGTCTTACTAGGAATTTCCCTATATTTTGTCTACACAGGTGGCCAAATAGCTGTCATTATCGCTGATTTTTTTCAAGGAGTTTTTGCAACAGTTTTATTGGTTGTAGTTGCCTTATACCTATTTTTTAATGTGAGTTGGGATCAAGTATCTGATTCATTAGAGCAAACGCCTATCAAGCTTGCGGAGGAAGAGATTGAGGCATTAGGCGAGGACGAATCATTTATAATACTCTCAGATATTGAGAAACAAGAAAAAGTAGATGCTATTGAGGAAAAGTTTCAAAATTCATCTAGAATTAACCCTTTTAAGACCAGTCATGTAGAAGATTTTAACTTTTGGTACTTTTTGATCGGTATCATTGGAATACTGTATGGCAGTATGAGTTGGCAGGGTAGTCAAGCATATAATTCTTCTGCAAAAAGTGCTCATGAAGCTAAAATGGGATCTGTGCTTGCCGGTTTCCGAGGTCTTCCCCAAGGTCTCTTTTTTCTTCTTGTACCAGTATTATTATATGTGTATATGAACCACCCAGATTTTAGTTACATCGCGGATGCTGTAAATCTTTCCTTAGATCAATTGAGTACGGACACCTTGAAATCTCAAATGCGTGGCCCCTATATTCTTTCTGTTGTTTTACCGAATGGACTTTTGGGTGCTTTTGCTGCTTTGATGTTAGCAGCATTTGTAAGTACTCATGATACCTATCTTCATTCCTGGGCGACAATCCTTGTGCAAGATGTGATTATGCCTTTTCGTTCAAAACCATTTGATAAAAAGACTCATCTTAAGGTTTTGAGAATTGCTATTTTTGGTGTAGCTATTTTTATTTTTCTTTTTAGTCTGCTTTTTCAGCAAAATCAAAAAATAGCTTTATTTTTTGCCATTACAGCTGCCATTTTTGCTGGAGGTTCTGGCGCAGTTATAATTGGAGGGCTTTATTGGAAAANNGGGACAACCTCTGCTGCNTGGACCGCTATGATAGTAGGTGCGTTTATCAGTGTNGGTGGNGTNTTGGTAAAACAAATATCTTCTGANTGGCTNGCGGATACAAGNTCTCTTGGNCAATTNAAANANGCATTAANTTTTATTAGNAACATAAANGGNCANGAGTANTGGGCNATNAGTATGGGNATGTCGGCTATNTNNTANNTATCGGTNTCTCTNTTAGGTAAANCTTCATCTTTTAANATGGATAAATTATTAAATCGTGGNGAATATGCANTAGAAGGAGAATCAAAAATNNTCAANAAAGATACGCAAATTGGATGGAANATTTTTCTTATGGGAGAAGAATTTACAAAAACAGANAAAATTATTTATCTTCTNAATTATGCATGGACTGGTTTATGGACAATTGTTTTTANAGTTGGGACGATATATAATCTNTCTAATGATGTCAGTAATACATCCTGGATGAATTTTTGGAAAAATTATCTNTATGTACATATAGTANTNTCNATNTTTATTATTNTNTGGTTTACGCTGGGTGGTCTTAATGATTTAAAGGTGATGCTAACTAAATTAAAAACAGACTATAGNGACCATCAAGATGATGGTTGGGTAGCAAAGGAAAAAAATTAATGAACAAAAAAGAAACAGAAGTAGTTCTNCAAAGAATTGAAAANTGGTATGCTCGCTTACCAGATTTAATTGTCTTTGATAANCAAAATTTTCATGCTGAATTTGGATGGTCNAAAGAGCCTACNCCTTTTCAAGNCAGNNTGGNNCTAANCTATAAAAAAATTGAAGAGGGTGAAAGCTGGGGNGAGAAATGGGAAAGTGCATGGTTTCATCTTACTGGTNAGGTCCCTAAAAACTGGTCNGGTAAGCNAGTTGCTACAGATTTAGATTTNTCTGGTGAAGGNCTTGTGTTTNATAGTNATGGNGTTGCNATCCAAGGTATNACAAATGGANCTATTTGGGANCCAAATTTTGCAAGAACGCGTGTACNTTTTATTGATGNATGTGTTGGTGGTGANAAAATTGAACTNTGGGTNGANGCNGCNGCNAATTCATTGTTTGGNGTTTTTACAGANCCNGANCCNGAAGAACAAAGCCCAAANCGCCATGGATGGTTTGATGCNAAAGTGGAAAAAATGNAATTTGGTATTTTTGANAAANATNTNTGGCATNTATACCTNGANGNTCGNATTTTATTGGGNTTGGTAAANCATNTNGATAANAANNCNGTAAGNAGGGTTAGAATAATAAAATCCTTNAATCAATGTNTNAATNNTTTTGCAGAAAATNGNANNAATGCNCAGGNATCAAGAGATTGTTTAAANNTGGAATTGGAGAAATGNGCNTCTGCTTCTGANTTAAAAGTTTCGGCCATTGGNCATGCNCACATTGANACTGGATGGTTATGGCCTGTAAGGGAAACCGTNCGAAAAACTGCTAGAACATTTGCNACTCAGCTCAAAATAATAGAACAATATCCTCAGTATATTTTTGGTGCTTCCCAGCCNCAGCACTATCAATTTATGAAAGATTCATATCCTGAGATTTATGAACGAGTCAAAGCAGCAGTAATAAGCGGNAATTGGGAATGCCAGGGAGGTATGTGGGTAGAAGCAGATTGTAATTTAATCAGCGGNGAGTCNATGGTCAGGCAANTNNTGCATGGNAAAAATTTTTTNAAAGATGAATTTNANNTTGANGTGGANAATTTATGGCTTCCTGATGTNTTTGGNTANTCAGCTGCACTTCCTCAGATNTTAAAAAAATCTGGTGTTGATTTTTTNCTAACTCAAAAATTATCTTGGAGCCAGTTTAATGAATTTCCACATCAGACTTTTCACTGGAGAGGNATTGATGGNACTGAAATNTTAACACATTTNCCTCCAGAGAACACCTATAATAGCGAATTNGATACGCAATTTTTATTACCAGCTCAAAGTGGTTTTAANGAAAAAGATAAGNTAGATGAGTTTATTTCCCTTTTTGGGGTTGGAGATGGAGGAGGNGGNCCAAAGCCTGAAAATATTGAANTAGGTATTCGAATGGAANACCTTGAAAATTCNCCTAGAGTACGTTTTGATACTGCAAAAAACTTTTTCCATAGACTTCAAAAAGAGCAAGATTCTTTNGATACTTGGGTAGGCGAGTTATACCTGGAACTTCATCGCGGGACACTCACCACCCATGGACTTGTAAAAAAGCAAAATAGAAAACTTGAGTGGAAACTACGAGCCGTTGAAATGTTGTGGTCTTGCATTGATCTGGATAAATATCCAGCAAAAGAGCTTGATGCATTGTGGAAGAAACTATTGATTAATCAATTTCATGATATTATTCCTGGATCTAGTATAAACCTTGTCTACCAGACTACGCACAAAGAGTATGAAGAAATTCATAAAGGATGTGATGATCTAATTAATCAATCGGCAAAAATTCTTTTTCAAGAAGATAAAAATGCATTTGTGTTAGTGAATAGCCTCTCCTATCAATGGGAGGGCATGGTCACTTTGCCAGAATCTTTTCATGGATATGAAATTTTGAATGAAAATGGTGAGAGGGTCAAAGTTCAAACAGTTGGGGGAAATGCAGAGGCATTTGTTTCTCTATCTCCTTTATCTTTATCTTCTTTTAAAAAAGGAGAGCAGTGTAATCCAGGGGTCTCCGCAGATGGGAGTCTTGTACTAGAGAATGAACTGATTCGATATGAGTTTAGTGATAAAGGAGAAATGGTATCGGCATTTGATAAAGAAGTGGAAAGAGAAGTGTTGGAAGGTATTGGAAATGTGCTCTCTCTTTATGAAGATCGTCCAAATAATTGGGATGCGTGGGACATTGATTTCTTTTACCGAGATGCGCTTATTGAAACCGCAGATGTTTCTAGCAAGTCTTCAGGTTCAAAAGGAAGTATATCCAAACAAATAGAGTTTACTTTTAAAATTGGACTTTCAAAAATTGTTCAGAAAATTGTACTTCAACCAGCATCGAAGCGAATTGATTTTCAGACCAAGGTTGATTGGAAAGAAAAGCACAAGATGTTAAGAGTCCATTTTCCAGTTACTGTTATGTCCGATCAGGCAACCTTTGATATTCAGTATGGTTACGTGAAACGTAATTCTCATAGGAATACAAGCTGGGATAGGGCAAAGTTTGAAGTGGTAGGCNACAAGTACGCTGATTTATCAGATCACGATTATGGTGTTGCCCTTCTAAATGATTGTAAATATGGCTATATGGTGCATGATAATCTTTTGGATTTAAATCTNCTTCGTTCACCAAGTAANCCAGACCCGGATGCGGATATGGGTGAGCATGAATTCATTTACAGTTTGTTTCCTCACAAGCATGACCTTNTACGATCAGGGGTCATAACAGAATCNACNTGTCTTAATCAAGGACCTATTATGTTGGAAGGAGTATCTTCAGATTTAGAAATACCCATTAAATTGTCTGGTCAAGGTTTAGAATTATCCGTTCTGAAAAAAGCAGAAAAAGAAGATTGTTGGATTGTAAGGATTGTGGAAACTCATGGAAGAAATTCAAGAGGGACATTACATTTCAAGGGAAGTATAAATGAATGTAATCTAATAGAGTGGGAGAATATTGATAAAAAAGAAAATATTCAGGGAAAATATTTAATAGGGCTTTTACCATTTGAGATAAAAACTTATAAAATACATTTTTCGAACTAAAATGTGTTAGCACTCACAATGTTTTTGGTATCTAATTTTTAATTTGTTGTAAAATCGTATCGACCTTACCTTATCAAACCATTCAAGTAATAAAAATTTTACTTTTGTAATAAATTAATGGAGAAAATATATGTTTCGCTTTATTTCTAGTATTACTTTTTTTCTTTCCCTTTTAATCGCATCAAACACTATATCTGAACCCTTGAACAGAGTTTCAGGATTCAATAAAACTGATGCTGTAAAATCAAAAAATGCTCTTGCTCCTGCTGCCAAAAATAAATTAAGTAAGGTAGAACAAAATCAGAAGTTGGAAGCTGTAAAGGATAAATCGAGTTCCTTTATTCAAAATTTTGAATCTAAGCTAAAAATTGCAAAAAAAGTATATTCTGCAAAAACGAAAGAAAATCAAACTCCAAAAGTCAATAACAAAAGCCTTGGAAACTCAAGTTTTGATCCAAATTCGGTTGAATTACAAGTTAAAAAGCGATCACTTCCTTCTCGCACCTTNAATATTTNTTCCGATAANAAAAGAAATATTGTAAANACAGATCAAGAATCTATGCANTCANGNGATCATGAAAATTCNATTTCTGGCACCTGGATGTTAGCNCCAATACCTGGCGCTTTGAGAGTTGGACCTTCAGCGGGAAGTGGCGAATGGTGGTCAAGCTCAGCTGATGATGTCGCAGCAAGAGCTTGTTTTTTTGATGATGAATATATTTTTCAAGAGGACGGATCATTTCAAAATATTTTAGGTAATGAGACCTGGTTGGAAGGATGGCAAGGTGTGGATGCAGAACAGTGTGGTGCGCCTGTAGCTCCTCATAATGGACTTAATCCTGCGATGTGGGAATTTAATGAAGCAACTGGTGAGGTTACTTTAACCGGTTTAGGTGCCTATTTAGGACTTCCAAAGGCAGTGAACGCTGGGGAGTTGCCAAATGTAGACGTTCCTGAATCTGTTACGTATTCTGTCATGATGGCTGGTAATATGATGACTGTCATAATCGAAGCAGGTACAGGTGTTTTTTGGACATTTGAACTGGCTAAGGAAGTACATAATGGAGAAGTCTTGGGCGTAGAATACGAATATAGCTCGGTAGCAGATCTTTTTGCAAACTTTGGTACAGTATTAGAATCTGGTGGAGTTGATTGTGCAGGTTGCGAAGGTAATTTAGGCAACATGTCAGAATATGTTGCTGCCTCTATTGGTGGAGCAAATAATGGTATCTTTGAAGATGCTCTTTCTGAATGGTCTTCTCAATTTAATTACGGTCAATATTATTTTCAGTTTAAAGATGATAACCAGAATATGATGTACGATGTAGGTGAGATTTATGCTGTCTCTTTAGAAAATGGGACAAATGGAGAGATGCATACAGTATCTTATGATGGTGGCATTTATGATTTAGACTTCATGGCTTTTTGGTTAATGGCATATGATTTTGAATTTTATCCTTATGATGGTGAAATGGATGAATTTTGGATCTTTGATGGTATGGGCACACCTCCGGGGTGGGAATTTTTTCAATGGGGGAATGCTACTTTAAGCATAACACAAGGTGGTGGAATGTTTGAAGGGTCTAACGCGTTAACATTTGTTCAGGGAGATGTTTGGTCAGGAGGTGGTTTTAATATTGCGCCTTCATTAGACCTAGGAGATGCCTTTGAAAATGGAGCACTTATGTTTTGGATGTGGTCGGAGCCTAATGCTCCTACTTTAAGACTTCAATTTGAAGATGGGGTAGGAAAAGTTGGCACTTACTTTATACCGGATCCAAGCGGTGGTTGGCATCGATATGGGTTTTATCTTGATGACTTTGTTTTTGTAGATGGATCAACGGAGTTTAATTCTAACGCTGTAACGGTTTTTCAGGTAATGGCTGAAGGCAATGGTTTGGCAGGAAGAACTTTTCATTTTGATGAAATGTATATAGCTGAAACGGAAGATGAGGGGGAATATATTTCTTTCGACTGGGTAGGCAATATTAACGGCAGTTACTACTATGTTTCCCAACAGCCAATGTCTTGGCATGATGCGCTTAATTTTACTGATACAGTGAATGTTGGAGATGATATGATTCATCTAGCTACGATTACTTCGGGAGAGGAAAACAATAATCTTGTAGGTTTGATGTATGATTTTTATGGTGTTTCATCAGAGGGAAGGCTGTCTTGGCTAGGTCTAACAGATGAGTACACAGAAGGAGAATGGCAGTGGGTTACAGGAGAACCTTTTGATTTCGCAAATTGGTTTGATGGGCAACCAGATAATGATCAGGGTATGGAGCACTATGCATTTATGTATAGTAATTATGAGTCAGAAGGTCAGTGGAATGGAGAATGGTTTGATGGACAGCATGATATTTCAAATGTACATGCTCTTTTGGAGTATATTCCAAATGATAATGAAGAAATGGACATATCTGGCGAGTGGCAGATGGCACCAATGCCTGGAGCATTACGAGTAGGTCCAGAACCATTCAGCGGTGACTGGTGGGCCAATTCAGCTGATGATGTTCAAATAAGAGCATGCTACTTTGATGATAGGTATGTCTTTGATGAAGAAGGTTTTCATAACGATCAGGGTGAAGAGACGTGGCTTGAATGGTGGCAGGGTATGGATACCGAAGGTTGTGGGGCTCCTGTTTTTCCGCATGATGGTTCAAGCAATCCAGCTGGATATGTTTTTGATGATGCAGCAGGGACTTTAACTTTGAATGGAGTTGGATCTTATATCGGCCTACCTAAGGCTGTGAATGGAGAGGAACTTACTTCTCCTGATCAAGCACCAGAATCTGTTATGTATCAGATATATATGCAAGAATCTCCACGAATGATGACACTTGTGATAGAAGTCGGGGCAGGGGTATTTTGGACATTTGATTTGGTACCTGCATTAGATGGTGAAGCCGTTTATTTTGTAAAAGAAGATTATGCGGATGTAACCAATCCTGAAAATTGGGATCACGTTACAGAATCTGTTGCTATAATGAGAGGAGATAATCAAGGCCTTTACAATCCATATGTAGAGGATTCCTACAACGGTTTAGGACCTTCAGGAACACTTTGGCATTCAGGTTACACTGGTGATGCAGACCCAATGAATTACACAGATTGGAGTAATGTTGTAGCTGGACAGGCAAATAATTTACCAGGCCAAACCTTATCAATGTGGTGCTTGGAAGAGAATCTATACTTCGATGTAACTTTTGAGAGCTGGACAAGCGGAAATAACGGTGGGGGTTTTAGCTATTGGAGGCAGATTGTTGATCCTCCAGCTGGTCCTGCATTCCATTTTGTTTGGAACATGATGGGAAGTGATGAGACAGGTGACGGNTCTTTTGAAAATCCATTTGCAACCATTGGGCACGCAGTCAACCTTATGGATAATAATGACTGGGTNATTGTTGGTCCTGGAAATTACAATGAAAATATTATGGTATCGGATAAGTCTGGAATGATTATNGGTATTNCNGGTCCAGATTCTACTTTTATTAATGGTGGTGGTGGTCAAATAATGCATAGTGATGGNGGATTTTGGATGATGGATGGATTTTCCTTTACAAATGGGAATGCTGTAGATGGTGGTGCCATNCTTAATGTCAACGGTGGTCTTATGCTAGGACATAGTATTNTAGTAGGNAATAATGCAGAAAATAATGGTGGCGCCGTATCTGCCTATAATTCTACTGTATTCATGGATAGCGTCATGTTTGCTGGAAATAATACNGAAAATTATGGTGGTGCTNTTTTTGTAAATAATGATAATGAAAGTATGGATGGCCAGTGGTTTGTTTCGTTACAAAATATAGTTGTAATGGGAAACACATCTAGCGGACTAGGANCTGGCATTTATATTTCTAGCTGGGAAAATGCTTATACATATGTAGATATGTATAATGTTGAAGTTAAAGATAATTCTGGTTATGCATATGTTGGTTTAAGATTAAATGGTAATGTTCAAGCAGGTATCTACGATAGTCGGTTTGTTGGTAACCAGGCTCAGGCCTACGCAGCTGCGGGTGGTTTTTCAACAGGCTCGTATGCTGACTTAAATTATTGTCTTGTTGCAGGAAATCAGGCCAATTTAAATGGCGGTACAGCTAATGCTGGTGGATTTTCTGTATGGAGTGGTTCTTGGGGTAATTTTTATCAATGTACATTTGCCGCTAACTCTGCTGAGTACGGAAGTGCGTTAACTGTTGGTGGTGGATCTGGAGCAAATGTTGATGCCTCAATTATATGGAATAACCCTGGGGATAACGCACTAGCTGCAGTTCAGTGGGATGATAGCGGAAGTAGTTTAGATATATATAACAGTGTTGTTCAGGGTGGCGAAAGCGGAATGTATGCAGATGATCTTTCATACATTAATCATGATGGCATATTAGACATTGATCCTTTTTTCTGTGACGCAGAAAACGGAGATCTCTCCATTGATTTTAACTCTCAAGCTGTTACTCCATGGGGAGAGCCTATGGGNGCTCTNGGNTATGGNTGNGAAGGNACNNTAATGGCTTCTGCNANTATTNTAAGTATTGAAGATGTTCCAAATGATCAAGGTGGAAGAGTGTATATTACTTTTGAGAAGTCTTTATTTGATACAGATGGATTAGGTCGTACAGAGATGTATACTGTAGAGAGAATGGATGGTGATCAGTGGGTAGGTTTAACATCCGTAGGAGCATATTCAAGTGAGTTCTATGTTGTTGAGGCAACCACACTCACAGATTCAACGGGTGAAAGTGATGCTGTGACAACTTATCGTGTGGTGGCTAACATGGATGAAGGAAATTTTGAAAGTGAACCAGCTTCTGGATACTCAGTTGATAATATTGCTCCGATGATGGTTACAGGGTTAAATGCTGAGGCTGCTGATGGTATGGTGATGCTTTCTTGGGACCATTCTGAGGCAAATGATTTTTCACACTACATGGTTTACTACAGTACTATAGCAGATTTTGTTCCAAGCGAAGAAACGATGATTGGAACGCACTCATTGCCATCTTTTGAGCATAATGTTGAAGAAATGGGTGATCACTATTATGTGGTTTCTGCTGTGGATTTAAATGAAAATGAGAGTGAGTACTCTGAGGAAGCCAATGTTGCTTTGTTAAGTTTAGTCGATGTTCATGGACTTCCAGAAACATTCACTCTTCATCAAAATTATCCAAATCCATTTAACCCTAGGACAACTATTCGCTATGACTTACCAGAAGCTAGTAGCGTATCATTAATCATTTATGATATGATGGGTCGTGAAGTTGTAACGCTCGTGAGCGGTCAGGTTGATGCTGGATATCACTTTATTCAGTGGGATGGAACAAATAGTATTGGATCATTAGTTGCGGCAGGTGTTTATGTTTATACTATTCAGGCTGGTAAACATAGAGATGTAAATAAGATGATATATCTTAAATAGAGTAAATTTGTATAGGATAACTAAAAAGGGGCATATATTTTGTCCCTTTTTAGTTTTAGTAAAATTCCATATTCTTTTTAACTTTCGCCGCTAACTCTTTGCAGTATATGTTTATAATGAGTATGAATAAAAAAGTAATTATTTCTTGTATATCGGTTGTTAGTCTACTTTGGTCTCAAAATCCTTGGAGAGATCAGTCTGTCCAAAATGAGATGATCGAGAAAACCCCAGTAAGAGATATGTCAAAACCAGTTGAGTGGGGGTATTTAGATTCTTTAGCTGGGGTGTATTATTTGGATCAGGTACCTTACTCTGGACCTGTTATAAAGCAACTTGAAATTGGTCTTCTTACTGGTGAGTTTAAAGCGGGACTGAAAAACGGACTATGGCAGACCCTAAATAAAATTGGTCAGCCAATTATGATAGGCCACTTTAAAGATGGAAAAAAACATGGGAAATTTGAGCAGTGGTATGATGATGGAGATGAAAGACATAGAGAACTTGTAGCGACTTTTGACAATGATAAGTATATAGATGAGTATAAGGAATGGTATGAAAATGGAAAAAAATCGATTATGGGTTTCTATATTGATGGGCAAGAACATGGCAAATACACAGAGTGGTATGAAAATGGGAAAAAAGCATTAAAAGCAAAATTTATAAACGGAGATCCTGAGGGTATGTATAGAGAGTGGCATTCGAACGGGAAGAGATCTCTGCGTATTAAATATATAGATGGAAAAGAAAATGGAACATGGACTCAGTGGTATGAAAATGGAAGAAAACAAATGAAGATAGGATACGTAAATGGTGTTCCTAGGGGACGTGCTAAGTTTTGGTTTCCGGATGGATCCTTGAAGGGTGAGGGTATCGTTAGAAGCGAAGTTCCTGGAGGAGGTTGGATTCTTTTAGATCCAGATGGGAATAAAAAGGTTTATAAATAAAAAAGCCCCATTCGAAGGGGCTTNTTTTATTAATTTATGTTTACTTATAAAACTTTGCCCATTTNGATTCAGGAGCTGTAGNCAAAAGNTCTTTTTCTANATCNTTAGCTTTTGTGCCTTGTTCTAATTTTTTGTAAATCTGGATTACGTAGTGAGTAACTTCTGGGATTTTAGCGTGTTCAGGATTTTTCTGCTTCAATGATGAAAGAGTATTAAGAAGCTTTCCAAGAGCTTTATTTAGCTCAACTTTACTTGGACCTTTCATAGACTGTCTGTAATAAAGATGGTGAAGAGCTTCATCCTCTGCCTCTGCACCTCGAACACCAGCTACAGCAGTTACTTTTTCTACTTCATAGCCAGCATCTGCAACATCTTCAATTTCATTCCATACTGTATTATCCCACATTGCATCTAAATCTAACTCTTCATCTTGAGCAAAAATCGGATGGGATAATAAAACTANTGTTGTAATGAATAATATGTTCTTCATAATNCNGTAAATATACAATAATTTAATCAAATTTATCAAACTTTGGTGTGCTTTCGCCCATTGTTTCGATAAAATCCAATTGCGAGACTAATTCNGGTTTTCCCTTTTTGACCTCTTCATAGTATTCCATTGCCTCATCATACATGTACATTCTGTAAAGAGCGACTGCAAGATTTACCTTATAATCCATCTCATTTTCATCATTCTTNACTGCTTTTTTAAAATAATCAATAGCCATTGAATAATTTCCTAGGCGAGCAAACGTTACCCCAACAGTATTATCGCTCCTCGCTCTTCTTTTNCGAAAATCGANCTTCTTAATATCCTCAGGTTCGATATTCTTAGGAGCCTCTTTTATTTCTACTAACCCTTTTGAAGAACCTTCTGCAAGTTCAGANTCTAAATCTGCAGAAATTTTCAATTGAGGTCCATCTGATTGCCCTCCAATAATACTTGCCTTTGCTGCACCAAATACTTTGTCNAACTTNCCTTCAAACATNNGNTCNANCATNACNACCTCATCATATTTTTGTNGAGCNAAACCTTTATTACCTANCATAAATTGNGTAATTGCAACATTTAATAGATAGCCAGGGTGNTCGCCNCCTTGCTGTATTGCTTCATCATAAAATTCAAGAGCNTTGGGATANTCTTCNGTNTTTGTNTAGCANACNCCNAGNGTATTGATTGCATCTGGGAANANNGGNTTCATATTAATNGCTGTTTCAAACATNTCAATTGCTTCTTTGTATCTTGCAAACTCCATNTATTTNACNCCNGCATCGTAATAGTCTTCGGCTGCAATTAATCTACTTCCTACAGNNTTNTATACGATTTGNTCTAGCCACATACCATANTGTTTAATATCTTCTTTTAATAAATCATTGATTCCATCAATCACAGGCATAGGCATGTCNGGAGTAATGTGAGAGCCNGCTATATATTTTGCGGAAGCTTCTTTCACAGAAATTTCATTTACATAATTTTCTGCCTTCATTTCATTGTATTTTAATGANCCTTGCTTCCATGCAGAGAAAAAAGGTTTTCCAACAAGGGTTGCTTCAACAGGTATCCAGACTTTATTGTTAAGAATTACAACTTCATTTTCGTCAAGAAAATATTTTCCAACATCATCAGGTTTTATACCACTATCAAACATTACAAATATATGTCCTGCACCTGGTTTGAAGACATCTAAGAACATGGTCTCAATTCCAAGNTTAGCCATCAAAGATCCAAATAANGCNGTTAAATCATCACAGTCACCAATTTTATCTCTTAGCATATCTCCAGGATATTTTACAGTGTCGAAGGCAGATTTATCATCTGCAATATCTAAGAAAGGTGTTTCTAAATCAATATTGTATACAAGGCCATGTTTTCCTAGTGCATCAAAAAGAATAATTGCACGTCCAAGATTACTTCTCCCAAAATAATCATTAAGTACTGGCGTGTAGTATTGGATAAAGGTTCTTGCAAATTTATCAACAACTGCATCAGCGGGTGTTACATAACAGGCAATCATATCTGGATTGCTCCAGGTGAGTTTTCCTTTCCCNAGTACGTAAGAAGATTCCATTTTTTTCTGAGCAAGTTTCTCTTCGCCTCCTTGCTTGTAGGTTACTTTGACTTCAGGTTGTACTAAATTATCAAATGTAGCTTTTTTGGAGGTAAGTACNTCGCTACTGAAAGAAATTCCAATATCATAATCTTCCTCTGACTTAGGTGGTAGAGTGACGGTCTCTGAGTGAGGATTATCCATCATAGTAGGTACAAAAAGAGACACATTAACAGGTAGATCNTCATCGGAAATATTTTTCANTCCAACCTTTACAAACGGTTCTGATTCATAGTACCGATGAAGTGAACGAAATATTGGGTTGTGAGATATAGTTGTCTTTGTAATGCTAACTACAGCAGGGCTCAGTTGCAGTGCTATAGAAAAACGATGNGTAGGNTTNAAATACGGGTGGCTTTCAAATCCATATTCCATNACNANNCTTNTAAANTTTAANGATATNCCAGCAGAAGGGACCANTATTTCTTNNTCTTTATTTGANTTTAATCCNTGCTGAATTCCACCGCGAAAACTAATTCGGCTGCCNANAANATANTCAGNTCCAANTTGNATNCGGTCTCCAATATCCGCGGCAATGGTTAGTCCATTTATTGGCATATAGCTAATGCCTAGCTTAAATGCCTGACCTAAAATTGTTTCTGATGTTTTATCTTTATAAGATACAGGAGTACCATTTAAATCATATAGTCCTAATCCCAGCTTTAAGTTTTTCTGTGGTTGAATTAATAAACCAGCATCGTAACCAACGCCTGTTCCTTTTCCATAGGAAGCATCATCTAAAAGCATATCTCTCATTAAATACTTAAGTGTAAAACCCAGGCTAAATATTTTATGAGGTTGAAATCCCACCGCAAAGTTTAATTTGTTTTCAGAGTATGCTAATTCTTTATCATCAAATCCAATGCTAGACCAGTCCAGGCCGACAGCTATGCGATCAGAAAAAGGTCTCACAAACCCCAAATAGGATTGATTGATACCCATATCATAGAGATCTGCATAAGTGGAGGTAAATTCAGTTCTACGAAGTCCTGGAAGTCCAGCTGGGTTCCAAGTAATGGCATTGGCATCATCGGCTACTGCAGTAAATGCTCCACCCATACTTAGAGGACGTGATCCAACAAATAGCTGATCATACTGTCCAAAGAGTTTAGATAAGAAAAATAATAAGAAAAAATATTTTCTCATCGATTAAGAACTCCTACAGTAGTTCTTAAAACTGTATTTTCTTTTTCAAGAGTGACTATATATAATCCGCTAGGAACGATTGCACCATTGGAGTCTCTCCCATCCCAATTTAAGATTTGATTCCCTGTTTGGGAAGGATGCTGAGGTTTAATAATTCTTTTTAACCTACCTGATAGATTAAATATCCTTGCAGTTACATCTTCTTCTTTTTTAAGAGAATAAATAATATTTGTCTCTGTAAACTCAAATACAGAACCTGAACCTCCTGGAGAAAATATTCTTGGCTGACATACTACTTTTTCTATATTCAAGCTATCTTGGATAAGTGTGGTATCTAAAGAGATGAAAGCACCATATGTACCAAAAGTATCTATTTGGACCTGCATATATGAATTATCACCTATGGAAATCTGAGATCCACCAAGTTTTATAACTGGTAGTAGACCTGTGATGGTAGTATCAACTAACCCTATAAACGGTGCAAGTCCAGAATCTGGGATTGCGATCCAGTCACCATTAAGTTCATCACATGAAATACTATTTGGACAATTTATATTAAAATACTGATTTAATTGTTCTGTAATTAGACATGTGCTATCAGGAAAACCTATTCTTAAAATTCCTGGTTTATTTAGTGATTGGTTGAATGGCTTTATATCATATAGGTCAGATATTAAATAGGTTATACCGCCTTCAACTAAAAAAGAACTGGTATCAGAAGGTACATTTTGACCAACAATTGTAGCTGCAATATCGCTATTAACTGCATTTTGAGGAAGAAGAATACTTACATTTCCGTCTTCACTGATTACAGTGCCTCCATATTGTGATATGATGCTTTCTGGAGTTTTAAAAATAGATGTTCGATTCATTTTATTTTGTCGTCCATCCTGTGCTCCATACACATGCACTTCAATAGCCTTGCCTGAAAAATAATCCGGTAATGATAATACTCCTGTCCATTCATCCCCATTGAAACTTTGTTTAGTAACAAAGAGTGAATCATCCTCAGATCCAATTTCATTTAAATCAGAATTATAAGGATGAGTGACAAGGACAGTTGGCTCTGTATTTAAGTCTAAGTAGAAGTCTTCTTTAAATTTAATAATTA
>NZHK01000041.1 GCA_002691285.1 Fidelibacterota bacterium
AAAAGTGGGGCTTAATAATATGAGCGAGAGACGAGATTCGAACTCGCGACCCCCACGTTGGCAACGTGATGCTCTACCAGCTGAGCTACTCTCGCAAATTTTATTTGTAGCTGTATTAACCTACTCCCAAAGTTATTATTAGTATCTGTATGTATCAATCTAGTTTTGAAAAGAATTGTGTACTTTCAATGGCTATGTCCGCTATGATCTACCTTAGTTTTCTTCGGTTCTTTGACTTGCGGTTTTAAAGCCTTACACATAGATAATGATTGATTAACAAAAGATAACATCTCAGGGTTATCTATAATTTTTTTATTCAATCCAAGTGTTTTATAAACAATAGTGTTCTTAGCTTGTGTAATCGCTTCCTTAGATGACTTTAAATCTATCCTGTACTGGTCAATTAATTTTAATACATTTGATTGATCTTTATAAATGTCCTCCAATTTCTTTTTGGGATCCTTTTTCTGTAACCTATCAAATCTTTTCTTCACATTATTTATTTTTTTCTCGTGATCGGATATATTTACAAAGGGACTGTTTGCATCATTAAGTTTTGCTTCAATAGTCTGCAAATATTTACCCTGCTTTCCACAAGAAAACATATAAGGACCATTTTCGTTCTGAGGAGCATTGGTTCTAGTTAAATTTGTTGATCCACTCGTTACAATGAAGTCAGCATTTTCAAAATTTTTCGCTAAATCTTTTTGGGATTGCCTATCTGTATTGATAAGCATAATAATAATATCTGTTTTCTCTGATAACATATCAATATAAGCATTACCAGCTTCAATAAATTCATCAGCAAATACAACTGTAGATGTATCAGGCAAAAGGCTAGTGACACCAATTACTCCAAAAGAAAGATCGCCTCTTTCCAAAACAATGAAAGGTTCGAACAGTAGTTTTTTTGTATTTACATCTCTTAAGTTGGCAGATAAAAAAGGTATCTTTGTTTTACTAGACATGCTCTTTAAAAAAGACAAACCATTTAACAATTCATATTTACCTACATTAATCGCATCACATCCAATTTTACCAAAACCTTTAAGAACTGCATCTGCTCTATATTCCTCTGATTTAATATTATTTTTATTTAAGTTAGTTGTGCTAAAGAAAAGATCGCCAGCATCAAGAATAATTGGATTTTTACCTTCAGACTTAAGCTCTTGAACTTTTACATATCTTCTGGACAGACCGCCCATAGGATTTTTCTTTCAACCACAAGGATCAAGCTGACCATGCATACTTCCAGACATTACTAATGTAAAATCCCCCGCTTTATCAGCGTTAGAGCATGATGTAATAATAAAAGATATTGCAATAAAAGAAAAAATAACATTACTAAGTTTTATCATATCTATTAACCGCCACTAATTTTGGGTTTGAACCCTTCTTCTTCAAGAATAATTTTAACAACCTCTCTTTTGTTCCCTTGAATAATAATTTCATTATTCTTTATTGAACCTCCCGTAGCACATTCCCTTTTTATTCTTTTTGCTAGATTTTTCAATCTATCATCCGTTTGATCAAAGCCCCTAATTACGGTAGCAATCTTACCACCTTTTTTTCTATCTAGATGCAAGCGGATATTTTGATCTATATTGATTGAATTATCAACTATTGTTTCTTGATTTTCAGTTATCAAAGAATCATCAGTTGAATATACTATTCTATGGTTTGGCATTGCATTTATAATACTATTTTTTAAAGATAATGTTTCAATATATTAGGAATAAAAATACTAATTTTATACTATTATTAATTATTATCTATTGAAAGTTTAATCATTGAAAAAAAGTCCATTACATAGTCCTTTTTTTTTATTAATACTTTTTACCTGTTATTTACACTTATATGGACAAGAAAAAGGTAATTTAAAAAGCACAATCCTCTCATCAGGGTTTTTTATTGAAGATTTTCATCTAAATTTCAAACCAAATAATACAGATGCAGATTATTATAATATTAAGCTTGAAGAATTTAATTTCGGTTTTGAAAAAGTTAAGATAAATACATGGCAAGATTCTAACTATTTGAACCCAAAATTTCAGTTCACTGGTCCAGAAGTTTCTCTTAAAAATTTAATAATTGATGCGGAATTATTTAAGCCTGATTGGATCGCAAATGAAAAAATAAAAAGAATAAATAGCCGTCAATCATATCCCAAGCAAAGAATCGAAGAAATAAATAATTCTATCCAATTATATCAGACTGACCACAACAAATTACCCATCAGTATAAATGATCTAATTATTAATAATTATTTAAACGAATCGAGGAGTTCTATAAATAATAGATCATGGACATATACCCTAGACCTCCCATCAAGAATCATTGCAAAGCCCAGTACATTAAATCCAATTCCAAAAACAAAATCAATACTTTACGATTTTAATACAAAAGAATTTATCACAGACCCATTAGTTGATTCTTTAGGAAACATGCCGCATCTAAAATGGCTCTATAGCTTTAAGATGAAAGGAATTAATTCAACTACGTCTACAAACCTTGGCCTAAAATTAAATGATAAGAATTCTACATTCTCCCTAATAATGGATTATGCAAAGTTTCAGATTAATGATATTCACTTTACAGTAGAACCCGAAAACAAAGTTGAAGATAAATCAACTATTTCATTACATGATTTATCAATAGAAAGCAAAAACCTTGTCATTGATGGGGATTTTGATTCTTCACTCACTTTTCATCAAGGTGAAGGACAATTCAGAATTAAAAATTTTGAAATAAAAGTTCCTGATGCTTTAAGTAAAGAGCCAGACATTAACAATTTTTTATCTCAAATTGGTGTTTGGAATAATTCCGTTGCAATAAGACTTGTTGATTTTAAAATAAAAATGATCAACCAATTTACTGGTGTTTTAGAATTAATGATTCACACACCCTTTATAAGAGCATCTTTAGAGGGGAACCTATCTTTTAGACAATTGAGCAGGGGTTCGCCAGAAATAAAATTTCATGAGGCAGAATTAACCCTACACCCAATAGCACTAGGCCTAAAAAAATGGATTAAAAATTGGGAAAAAAAAGAGGGNNTGACCTTAAAAAGAAAAGGACCAGCAATAATTATCAANTTTAATGGTCCTATCAAGAGTTTANACTCTCAATCACTTAAAAANATTACATTTTTTTAAAACTTAATAACCAATCANAAACTTNTTTATTTTCATAAGTTTTTGTCCAAGAATCATGCATNATATTTGGATAAGTAGTNAAATGAATATTTTTATTTTTTTCTTTTAGATGTTTATAAATTAATAACGAACTCTCTAATGGTATAACATCGTCCTCTTCTCCATGGAACAGCCATGTGGGTGTATTTTCTAAACCACTTAAATCATTTGTAATAGTTCCTCCGCATATTGCAACTATAGCTGTAAATAATGATGGGACCTTCAAAGCTAATTCAAGAATTCCGAACCCTCCCATACTTAATCCAGTACCATAAATTCTCTTTTCATCTACTTTCAAATCTAAAATTGAACAATTCATTAATTTTTCAAGAATATTAATATTTTCTCTATTAGACCACCATATTCCATCTCGACATTGTGGAGCAATAGTTATAAACGGGAAATGAGCTCCTTCTTCAATTCTTTTTGGGATACCATGTTTTTTAATTAAATCGACGTTATTTCCTCTTTCACCTGCTCCATGTAAGAATAGCACTAAAGGATATGACTTTTCATCATTGTAGTATTCATCTGGAAGATAAACCAAATAATCAATATTATTTGGTTGGTTAAAAGTTTTTTTCTTTAAAATCATTATTTGGAATCACAAAGGTTATAAAATATTACATAAATTATTTTAGCATGATAAGTTTTATAATTTCTTGAGAATAATCAGATTTCACTATGCCAAAATAGATACCCGGTGATACTTGAAGGCCATATTCATTACTACCATCCCATTTAAGCAATTGTACTCCGGATTGTAAAATTCCATTAAATAATAATTTCACTTTTTTACCAAGCAAATCAACAATTTCAACCCTTACAGTCTTTTTTCCATTTAGCTCAATAAAGATCGTTGTATGAGGGTTAAATGGGTTTGGATATGCTTTAAATCTATTTAAAAAAGGAATTGAATTTTCATCTAAAATTTTCATACTCCCACAATTTAAAGTATCTTGATATCCTTCAACTCCCTGAACGCAAAATGGATACGGATTACAAAACATATTATTGGATATATTAAATGATATAGAGTCTTCCCATTGCAAATCTAAGTTGCAAATATTTTGAGAAATAACTCCTGAAATATCATTGTATTCTATCCTAAATCTGTCCAGAGAAATTAAATCGCTAATATTCTCTTCTAAAGTCCCACTCAATTGGTTATTGTGTAAAAAAAGCCTCTTTAAATTCGTTAATCCAAAAATTCCAAAAGGTATAGATCCACTTAAATTATTATTATGAAGGTAAAGTATTTCTAGTAAGTTTAAATTTCCAATAGAAGTAGGTATAAAACCGGAAAGATTATTGTTCCGGAAATTTACATGTGTTAATGCATTTAAATTTCCTAATTCTTGAGGAATAGAACCGGATAGTTCATTTTGGAATAACCTTATTTCCTCAAGGCTCGATAAATTACCAATTGAATTTGGAATATTACCTGACAATTGATTGAATGCGAGATTTAGGTATTTCAATCTACTTAGGTTACCCAACTCTGTTGGAATAGAACCATTTAAATTATTGTTCGAAAGATTCAAGTAGTTTAGATTAGTAAAATATCCAATTTCTATCGGGATATTCCCTGACAAACCTGTATTAGAAAAATTTAACTCTATTATATTCTCTGCAAGATATAAACTATCCCACAAAGAAACCACACCGTCACAATTAATTATACTTTGATTTAAAGTGACATCTTCTAAACATGTTGGATATGGGGGGCATAAGAAATTATTCGTGAGATTAAAACTATAAATGCTTTGCCAATCAAGTTCAAGGTCGCAAATAGATGAAGGAATTTCACCATAGATTTGATTGTTCTGCAATTGTAGGTACTCTAATTCTGAGCAATATCCTAATTCAAAAGGTAACTCCCCATTTATTTGATTATTATTCAAATATAAACTAGATATATATTCTAAATTTCCTATTTCAGAAGGGATGGAACCTGTTAACTGATTTCCAAATAAAAACATTTCCACTAAGCTCGTTAGAAGTCCTATTTCATTAGGGATGGTTCCAGAAATATTATTATCGGAAAGATCTAAATACATTAAGTTTGTTAGTGTTCCAATATTCCCAGATATTTCTCCATCCAATTCATTACCACTTAAATTCAAACCTAGTAAATTTTCTAAATCAAACAATTGGCTTGGCAAACTCCCTTCTAAAGCATTATCGGATAAATCCAAAAATAGTAAATTCTGCAAATTTGAAATTTCCTCTGGTATGATTCCCGCAATCCCCTGTTCTGAAAGATTTAGCTCAAAAGTCGACTCAATAGAATAACAATTCCCCCATAGTTCAACCTCACTTTCGTCGCACTGCCCATTAAGAAAAGAAGATGAAATAAATAAAAGTCCTGAAAGCAAGTTTAGGTTAATAAATTTTTTAATCAACATTTAGTTCCTCTGATAAAGTAAGTACATTATCCTTTTCTAATTTCTTCATTTTCTCAAATTGGCTAATAATAACTGCGTAAAGAATTACACCAACAATATATAAAACTGCTGTTATCAAAAATATTTCGTAATAATGGAACTTTAATAATCTTAACCATTCAAAAATTTTAGCACTTATGAACCATGANGCACTCCACAAACTTGAACTNAGGGCACTTATAAGCTCTTGATTTCTTTNACCTACATAATTCATCATTAATTCATTNGANGATGGATGNGCCATATGCATAAGAGGNTGCCTCAAAATAAATGCNCTNACAGCAAAATAAATTGCATAATGAGAGGTAGCNAATAATTCAGTTATTGCTAANGTNATNAGGCAACANATNGATAGTCCTTGNACAAATACTATNGTCATCCAGTAACCATATTTATGTTTTAATGTNGGAACCATCANNGAAGAAAAAAATACAAGAACNGCTGTACCACTACCCATAATNCTAAAATCACTNGAAGANAAATTNAAAATTNAATTAAAAAAAAGGTTNACAAAAGGTATNGTNAGTCCAGCTCCAATNGAAATTAAAATTAAAGGAGAAATAGCTTTAAAAATAAGATCCCAATCATANGANTTGTTTAAAGAAAANGAATTNTTNTATCCNTCAATGTTATNATTANGTTTTTCTTCTTTNATCTTNAAACCAAANGGNATAGNAAGAAGACTAACCAANGTAATTATCCACAGTATAATTCTTTCGTTAAANACAATATTCACATCNAGAAANTTGGTTAAAGAAANCCAATTTAATCCACTAATTATAATNCCCGAAATGATAGTAGCCAAAGACCANGTNGCNGCATTNAGNGATAAGGCNTGACTGCTGTTTTGAGATGTTGTATTTCGGATNATGAANGGTAANGNGCAAACNCGTAAAAACATCATTGCTATACCCCANGAAAGAAAAGAAAGTTGNATAAAGGGAACNAAACGTAATCGTATTGATTCAATAAGTAGAATACTTANAANAGGCACAAGTATGGTAGAAACATTAAAAAATGGNTTTAACCTCNTCCCTTTTATGTAAATACCTAGTGGTAAAGAAAAAGCNAGTGCTCCTATAAATCTNAGAGAATTAAAAGATGCAATCTCTGGNTCACTANANCCNTCGCTTCTTAAATAAATATTTAATATTAAAATGAANGCAACATGAACAAGACTNAAACATAATTCAACAATGAAAAGTAATAATATATTATGAGGAAGATCAATATAACTTCGTGCAATTTTGTAGATCATTCTATATGAGAAGAATCTAAATTAAGTNNAATAAAATNTTTTTCAAAAAATCAATAAGGAAGATGGCGATAATTGGAGAGACATCGAATGGTGCATTNTTAAAAGGTAAGAATTCTCTTATTGGCTTTAATACAATNTCCGTAAGANCATAAATGNTTCGAATNTATTGATTATAAGGNTCATGAGANATCCAACTAAGTATCACTCTGAGCNANNATAAGAANTTGAATNAATTGAAAAATATTATGNACAATCCATCTCATTATTTAAACTTCCTTNTCATTTTATATTCANTCATNTCCCATCCTGGATATCTCAAANTCGCCAATCGAATTGTATCATTATCCCAAAAANGGTCTCCAGGCATNGGTANACCAAAACAGCTTANCTGATCAGGAGAAGCATTCTCAAAAATGATATTCCATGGCTTTTGCTGATGGAANGGCCAAGCAGTNTAACCAATTGTATCATTTTTCCCTTTTTTGAAGCAGGAAGTTACTGCATATCGATATGCACCNNGTTTTGTAATATTGGTNGCTCTGTGAAAAATATCAATACCATAAGCAAAAATAGTTCCCGCAACTCCTGCAGTTGTTCTTTCATAAGGCGNAAGTAACTTTTGTATGCTAATTTCANACGANTTATCAATGAATATTTCTGATATTTTATCTATTTTTTCACTATCTGTTCTTGTAACATAATGAGCTGGACCATGCTCTTCTGTAACATCTGAAAAGTACATTAAAAATGTAATTGAATTTTGCGTTATCTTTTTAGAAGGTACTGTAAGAGTATGATTTCCATAATCACAATGGAAAGATTGTTCAAAATCAGTTTCGCCAGAAAACTTAGCCCAAGCTTGAGATTGATATAGTCTTACATCACTTGTTTTAAGAGCATCTCTAGCAAGACTAATTAATTGTGGATGTACTCCAGTAAGATTCAAAGCAGGAGAGCAAACAAAAGGTATGTTTTCAAAATTTAAAAATTGGTCTTCAATTGTAACCGGGTTCCCATCGTTTTTTGTTATAGGATAACCTCCCTTTTTATAACCAAATACTTTATCTATATCATTGTGAACAGATTGAATTTCTTTGAGGGGAAATAAGCCTTTAATTACAACAGCACCATCTTTTCGCCACTTCTCTACATCTGAATTTGAATAATGTTTTACCAAATTATTCTATTACTTTTTTAAATTTATTTTATGTAAAAATGGAATGATTAGGATAATGCGTATGTTTCATTTTGTTGAATGCTTTCTAGTATGATCAGGTAAAAATTTAAAATTTTTCTAATTAAATTTTTTAAAATATAAAAAATGCTCTTTGGTTTTAAATACAAAAATACACCCCAGTAAAAGCGAAAAGTTTTCAAATAATTTTCCATATCCGACCATTTGGCCTTCTTTAAGACCGCAACCACATTCTATGTTGAATCCACGAACCATTGCTTGAAAAACCAAAATATTAAAAAGAATAAGAAGAGAACCC
>NZHK01000042.1 GCA_002691285.1 Fidelibacterota bacterium
TAAAGCTGATATACAAATGATAAAGCTTGAATTCGAATAGATATCATTTCACCAACATTTTTAGCCTCATAATTAAAATTAGAGAATGGAATGTTTAAATCTTTTGGAAAAACAAAATAATATTTATTATTACAAACTACTTTTTTGTCTTTAGATATTTCAGCATGGATAAAAAGATCAGAAAGAGCTTTGCCTTTAAGGTATCTCTTTTTTTCAAAACTGTATACAACTTCGGAGGAAGCCTCTTTAATTGTATAGTCAAATGTTTTTTCATGAAGCATTAAACCCTCAAATGTTGACATGTGAAATTGAATACGTGACTCTACTTTTTTATGCTTATCATTAATAACACTAATGTGGATGCGTTCTTCCTTTTCATGTATGACTATTATAATTTCATTAAAAAATCTTTTTGCATGATAATGAAGTGCTTTCCAATTACCAAAATAATCGATACTCGACCAACTAATTGCTGGCCAACAATCATTAAACTGCCAGTATAACGTACCCATACAAAATGGCATGCTCCTTCTATGAATTTCTACTGCTGATTTAATGGCAAATGCCTGCATGATTTGGCTTAGCACTACAATGGATCGAAAATCTGTTTGTGGTGAAAAATAGTCCTCTATATATTTAATTAGGTTACCAGTGCCCAAAGAAGCTTTCTGCCTTTCCTTCATAACTTTTGAATTGATATCTAAATCTTTTTCTTCTGCAAATTTCATGATGGTCCCCATTTCTGGAAAAGACTGCATCCCATACTCTGAAAGAAATCTACCTATATTTTCTTCAAATGCTTCAAAACCATCTCCTCCATGCCAAACACCCCAAAAATGGTTATCACCGCTTCCATAAATTTGATTATTTTTTGGAAGTTTGGTGGTGTATCCTGGAGAGCTAGGCCAATATAAGCGCTTTGAATCTAAATTTCTGCACACCTCAGGTAGAACTTCATGAAAAATTTTTGCATAATCTTCCCAAACTGAGTTTGGTAATTCTTCTTTCCAACCCCAACCATGCCAGGCTATGGCAATTTCATTATTACCACACCATAAAATAATAGATGGATGAATTTTTAATCTATTCACTTGGTATTCTGCTTCAATTTTTACCGAGTCAAGGAACTCCTGGTGTGCAGGGTACATTGAACAGGCAAACATAAAGTCTTGCCATACCATAATTCCCATTTCATCACATAATTCGTAAAATATATCTGGCTCATAAATACCTCCACCCCACACTCTTAACATATTCATATTAGCATCGCGGGCAGATCCGATAAGGTGAACATAATCGTTTTTCTTTAATCTAGTGGTAAATGAATCGGCAGGAATCCAGTTTGCTCCTTTGGCAAATATTGGCTTCCCATTTACATGTATTTCAAATGACTTCCCCACTTTGTCTTTCTTCCTTACCACAGAAACATCACGAATACCTGTTTTTATTGGAATATTAATATGATTCTTAATTGATTTTATAGTAACATTGAAATTGTATAAAAACTGTTCGCCATGCCCAGCAGGCCACCACAATTTTGGATTAGCTATTGAAAATTTTTCTCTAAAAAAATTATTCCCCTTTTGTAAGTCAATTGAACTTTCAAAGGCAATTTGCGCATTTGGTTCTTCAATGAAAATAGAAGCCTTCTCATTTAATTCAGATATAATATCTAATTCCAATAATAAATGTGCTAAGTTAGATTCTACTTCACAATTTATTATGGATGAACGTTTAACAAGCCAATCATTCCACCCAATAAGCGAAACATTCCTCCAAATACCTGAGGTTATAAAGCAAGGCCCCCAATCCCATCCATAATGGAAGGGCGCTTTGCGTGAAAAGGGACTAGTTTTACCAGCTTGATCATTATCTGCTGGAAGCTGGTAAGTCAATTGATCCATATGGGGTAATACTTCTTGAATTGGAGAACGAAAGCGTACATCTAATTCATTTATCCCACCCTCTAAAATATCAGAAATCTCTTTTTCCCATGGATGAAACATATTGCTCGGAGAAAGTATTTTTTTACCATTTAGAAAAATATCTGCGTAAGTATCAATTCCTTCAAAGCAAATTGTTTTATTTTCTTTAATCAAAATTTCTTCATTTACTTTGAAAAGTAATCGATAATTCCAATTTTTGTCATTTATCCATTGCAAATTTTTTTCAGTATTTCTATTGAATGGATCAGATATTAAGCCGTTTTTTAGCAGGTCTGTATGAATACATCCAGGGACTACGGATTGATACCATTTATTATCGCCAGATTGTTGGAAAACCCAGCCCTTGTTCAGCATTTGGGAATCTTTACTTATCAAAGTTTAATTTGTTTTTTTAGTAAAAATAGCATGCAAATATTTTTCAATAAAATAGTTGGTATAAGATAGCTAATGTATTTAAAATATACTTATCGTTAACATTACATACCTCAATTAAAGTATGATTAATGTAATAACAATCTTAAGGAGTAAAATATGATAAAAACGATATTAAGTGGAGCAATCGTTCTATTTTCGCTGTCATCATCTGTTTTTGCAGATGACCATGTAATGATGGTTGAATGGGATGGTACTCCAGGATATTTGGAATCCACCATTATGGCGGATACAACTGCAACAGGTGAGCAAGCTCATGATATATACATGTTAGAAGCTAACAAAGTATATCTTCAGCTTTCAGAGTTGAACCTTAGCTCTAGCTGTGCAATTGTTGGAGCGGACTATGCTGACGGAGAACACCCTGCCACCATTCAGCCCATTACTGGTTCTGAGGGAACTTCACAGTTTACTGGTTGGCCAAATGCAAATATTAAAACCTATGGGATGAATCAAACATACCATTTTGAAAACTTACTTTTCAATGGTGTCTTTGCCGATGAAAGTGGTGCTATGTTTGGAGTGCTATGTACATATGGTGAAGGAAACACAATCATGGTAAACAAAGTTACTTCTGTCCATAATTCAACGATTACCTATTTTAATTTTGGATTAGCTGAGCGATGGCATTTAACCAATAATACTGCTGTCCAGTACACTTCATACCCCGGCGGTATGTATTTTGGTGGCTTCTTTTGGGGAGGTGGTGCTTGGGGTGGAACACTCAAAGAACTGTTGATCCAAAATAATACTATTGAAGGAGCACATGGTGAAGGAATGGTATTATGGGATAACACTATCCTTAATGGCTATAATGATGCCAGAATTGATCATAATACCTTTGTTAACATCATCAATTGGCCAAAATTTTACAGAGGTGGAAACAACTCTCATTGGACTAACAACTTGATGGTTAATATGGTTGCAGGGCCACAGACACACAACTCTCATGGTCAAGGACCCAGCTTAAATCCAGCTGGTGGACTTGGTTACATGGGTACTATGTCTCAAAGCGAGTGTTCTGATAGCTTGCTGTTAGCCTTGGGAAGATGCTGGGATAACAATAACCGTGAAATTCATTACAATAATAATGTATGGCATGTCACTGCTGAAATGCATGATCTACAGAATAATTTTGAACCATGGTGTTGGGATGTTACTGATACAAATGATGTCGTAACTACTTTCTGTGATACTATGCTAGGTGGACTTGGGTCAACTTATAGTTACGAGCAAGCTAGATGGATGGATGATTCCACTGCTGCTCAAGAAGTCAACGGTGTAACTGAAGAAAATAATGTTGAAGCTCCCAACCTTGGTTTTAACTTGGACGCTGTTTACACTACTACTCAGATTACTAGAACCATTGATTGGTTAGATAATAAGGTACATGATACACATACTGCTAATGTTGGATGGAATCATCAAGCTGACGGTAACAATATTGTAGTAGAATGGCCACTTCCAATGGATTTTAGTTACAGTACTTCCTCTGTTGCTTACACGCATGCAGAAAATGGAATGCCTGCTGGTGACTTAAATCATTTTCCTGATAAGTTAGCGGAGTGGGAATTATTATCAACGGATAATAATGATAGCCAAGTTTCTGCTAACACATTCAGCTTAAATCAAAACTATCCTAACCCTTTCAACCCAACAACAGAAATCAGCTTTTCTTTAGATAATGCATCTAATGTAAATCTAACTGTTTTCAACATGTTAGGTCAGGTCGTAAAAGTGTTAGAAAATGCTTCTTTGAATGCAGGAATTCACTCTTACAACTGGGATGGTAGCGATCAGTTAGGTCAGTCAGTTTCTACAGGTGTATATCTTTATACTTTAACTGATGGAGCCAATTCAATTACTAAGAAAATGGCCTTAATGAAATAGGACATTTTTACTTTTACAGTAATATTCTTAAAGGGGGTAACTTTGTGTTACCCCCTTTTGTTTATAACAATAATTCAGAAACCAAATACATGATTAGAATAAATATTATAATTATCCTTTCATTTTTTATACTTAGGTGCGCAAACAAAGATGATAATACTATGAGCAATTTTGATGCAAAATATTTCACCTCTGGGGAGTTAGATCCTTGCGATTGTAATACTAAATCAGTTGATTTGATAAACCGATCTATAAAAATCCGTAGATCTTTTTCTAGTATTAAAGAATTAAAATCCAACAAAAAAGCAAAACAGCATATCTCAAAAATTGCAAAAGTCTATGTTGAGTTAGCGGAAAAATGTTTTGAAAAGAATGCAACCAACTTATTTATCCCAAGTGACTGTAATGACGTCAAGTTTTTAGAAAGAAAACAAAACGAATTGTTTGCTCTTGGAATTAGATTAAACCAAGGATCAAAGGTTTGGAAATGAAAAAAGCAATTATTGTAACGTTTAGTCTTTTATCGGTTTTACTTGCTCAATCCATGACGATTGAGGGGATAGTTAAAGACAAAAAGACCCAAAAGAATTTAATCGGCGCTAATGTTTTTATCGTGGGCACCAGTATTGGTACTTCTACAGATGCAGATGGAAAATATAAATTGATAAATGTCAAACCAGGCTCTTACAAAGTGAAGGCTTCCTATATTGGATATCAAGCTGTAGAAGTAGACATTGATGTAACCCCAACTGAAAACATGACTCAAGACTTTGAGTTAAGTTATGTTTCTTTGCAGGGAGAAGCTATTGAGGTTACGGCTCAGGCACGTGGTCAGATTGATGCAATCAATGAGCAGATCAAAGCGAAGTCTATTAAAAATATCGTTTCTTCAGATCGAATACAGGAACTACCCGATGCGAATGCAGCAGAAACGGTAGCAAGGATACCCGGGGTATCGATACGGAGAGAAGGTGGTGAAGGAAATAAAGTCATCATTCGGGGTCTCTCTCCCAAGTATAATAAAGTGATGGTAGATGGCACCAACCTGGCTTCTACCGATCCAGATAATCGAAGCACAGACCTAAGTATGATCTCACAATATATGCTGGAAGGAATTGAGGTTACAAAAGCTGGAACTCCAGACCAGGAAGGTGACGTACTCGGTGGAACTGTAAATTTTAAACTCAAGAAAGCCCCTTCAGGCCTGCATGGCAATTTTGTGACTCAAGGTATGCAGAATGGACTGCAAGAGACTAATAACGATTACAAACTTGTGGGGAGTTTAAGCAATCGTTTCTTTGGTGATCGATTGGGTGNANTGGTNAGTTTGGACACAGAAAAAAGAAATCGTAGCTCTCACAACCTACGATCTTCTTATGAAAACTCCCCAGCAGAATTGGATTCTATAAACCCATTACAACTAAACTCTCTTGTTCTTTCGGACAATCACAGAATCAATAATCGATTTAATACCTTATTTGTTTTAGATTACTCCTTGCCCAAAATGAATATATCCTACAGCGGCTTGCAGAGTTCTATCAATAAAGATGTTGTTGTATATGAAAATCAATACGGATTATCCGGAGATGATCAACGTAATTACAACACAGGTCAGACACCCAACAGTATTAGTGTGAGTACCGAGACATGGAAGTTAGATCGGGAGATTCTTCCAAACCTTAAATTAGATCTAGGTTATAGTTTTTCTAAATCGGTAAATGGCGATACTTCGAAGATTTACCAATTTAGAGAACGATATGCNTACACAGNAAATGTGATGGAACAAAAGNTTANTTANTATCCAAGACTTTACCGTAAACGATACCGCAGGAACCTGGTTTGAGAATTATAATTACTACGAACGAGCTACCACAGAAAAAGAACGATCATTTAATGCAAACTTAGCTTACGATTTTAGCCTGAACAGTCAGTTATCCGGGAAGCTAAAAATGGGATTGAAACTTCGCAACAAAAGCAGAGAATTCGATTATGATTTTGAATATTGTACTTTTACTTATGTAGGCCAAGATGAGAAACGAGACTCGACCTATCAACATTTTGAATGGCTAAATGGTATTCCGTTGGGAACTACTTACCCAACATATGGGCCTTTTATGGATAANGANTATAGCGACGCTGGATTTTTGNNNGGAGACTANCGNATGGGTCCTTTTGCAGACTTAGATAAAATGAATCAGATTTTTTCTTTTTTTAGACGGAACTATACNTATGATCCCTATCATGAAAATATTATGCATCACTATCATAAAACAGAATCTATGATCTATGATTATAGTGGCACGGAAAAATACAATGCTTCCTATGTTATGACGGATCTCAATATTGGTTCGAAATTGAACCTGGTTACAGGAGTACGCTTTGAAGAGAACCAAACAACATACACCTCGTACCATGGNATGCAAACCACGCTTCCTCACTTTAATTCCATGGGNTCCGATACNGTTTTTTCTTANACTCGNGANAACTCNTATTCNTTNCCNTCNNTNTTTGTAAANTATNATGTAACCGACTGGCTATCTTTGCGATATGCTGGAACCAAAACGTTAACCCGNCCNGATTACGCAGATATTATTCCTTTGTATAATATTTCTGGAGGNAGNGGTACNGTNACNTATCGCAATCCATTCNTANANCCTGGAGTGTCTCAAAATAGGGATTATGTGATGACCTTTTATGAAAATCGTTTAGGGCTCTTAAGTTTTAGNTATTTNACCAAAGAGATTAAAGANCTNATTTATAGCAGCGGNAGGAGGTTCATTACAGATCCATCNTTGTATGAATTACCTCACTACACAGAAAAATATCAGATTATNGANTANAANACCAACAATCCTTATGAGGTTCTGCTNAGNGGTTTTGAAATNGATTATCAAACACGNTTCTGGTATTTACCCAATGTNCTNAGAGGGTTNGTATTCAANGCAAACTATACCCGGACAGAATCTGAAGTGAAATACCCACGAACGATCATTGAACAGAATATCATATTTGAACCTTCTTTTCAGGTAATCACCAGTAATATTGATACGTTTTACGTAGATAGACTCCTAGACCAACCAAAAGATATTATTAATCTTTCTTTGGGATATGACTACAAAGGATTTTCTGGAAGATTATCTATGATGTATATATCTGACGTGTTTAAGACTACCAACTTCTGGCCAGAGCTACGAGAGTCTACAGATGCTTACGAGAGATATGACCTTTCTTTAAAACAAAAACTACCTGTGAAAGGGCTTGAACTTTTTCTGAATGTCAGCAACCTAAATGAAGCCATTGATGTCAATCGCTTACGAGGATTTAATCGCGCAGATCCTGACTTTACAACAGAAATCTATGATGAGATTACATCCAGTTCTTTGGAAGCTTCTGCAGGTGAACGCCTAGATATGGTTCCCAGAAATGCTCGTGCAAAAAGTCTAGAGCAACATTACGGCAGGACAGTCGACTTAGGATTTAGATTCTCGTTTTAATTACTTATAAATATACTAATTAGTGGTAATTACTTCTTTCTTAAATAAGCTATGTACATTTTAAAAAAGTTAATCTATCTTTTTTTGGTATATCCATTAACAGGCGAGGATAGGTTCTCATCTTTGTTGTCTTTCCAGAATAATACTCGAAATGAAATTACTATTACTGTTGAATCTCAAACCCATTTTGATTTTGGTTTTTCTTACCCTTTAACATACGAACTTAACCTTCCCCATAATTCACAAAATATAAATGCATATAGGAAATATAACAGCTCTCAAAGTTGGAATTTAATTGACAAAAAAACTACTGATGATTTTTTTAATGGAATTGAGGCCGCTCGATTTGATTATGATGAAGATAAGGCATATATATNTGTAAAATTTTCCTCCTTATCTGATACTATATATATCAAGCTAGAAGACAATGACGGAAATGTTGTTAGCTCGTCTATTGAAAAAATTTGTGAATACTATGATAATCGTCATGCTACTGTAACCATAACCGCTGATGATTGGGCAGACTACTGTCATGAAAAATTTGTCCAAGCTTGCCAAAATTTTCGTAGCTANAATTTATGGTACTCAGTCGCGATAATTACAGGATGGACTTCGGGATGGGATGATATTCAAAATCAACTTGATCTTGGCCTAATTGAACCTGTAGCGCATTCTAGAACTCATCCATATGTACCTTATGACGATGTTGAAGGTGAAGTATTAGGTAGTAAACAGGATATTATTGATAATTTAAACTTATTAAATCATAATCGATCTGGCGTGAATGAATACGTATATGCTTGGGTAGCGCCTTACGGAGAGTATGATAATTCTATTGATATTATGACAAGTAATGGTAAATATCTAGTTTCCAGACTTTTTACCTATAATGAAAATGATTTTTCTGATTGGGATACCGATTTGAACAAATTTGATCCTGTTGGTGGTTCTATTGAATTAGGAAACTCATCTTACTGGGGTTCTACAGATCTTAATGAATTGAATTCCGCTTTTGATAATGCGTATAACCTTGGGAAAGTTTATCATCTAATAACTCATCCAAATATTTTGGATTGGGATGAAGATTTCACATGGAATCATTTGGAACATATATCCAATAGAAAAGATATATGGTATGTTGGATTTGGGCACTTATACTTATACCGTTTGCTATCAAATTCTGACCACAGCGCTAATTTACACACTGTAAATTTCACTCCTTATCCATCCATGATTAATTTACGTAAAAATTACCCTAACCCCTTTAACCCGAAAACAACCATATCTTATAGTCTAATGCAAGATACTTTTATTAATCTAACTATTTACGATCTTACAGGAAACCAGGTAAAAACTCTAGTAAATGGTAAAGAAAGATCTGGTAATAGGTTTATTCAATGGGACGCAACTAATCACCAAGGTTATCCAGTACCGGCAGGAACATATCTTTATAAAATCGAAGGAGACAACTTTAGTCAAACAAAAAAAATGATACTATTAAAATGAATATCTAAAACCCAAATCAATTGTTCTACCATAGTGCTCCTCCACACTTTTTGCCCTTTGTGATCTAGGGACATCTTCTAAAACCTCAAGGGCTGATCTGTTCGTTTTCATTTGATCATTTAAATATTGGTAGTAGGAATAACTTAAAGCNGGATCATATAGATTAAANCCCCTNAATCNNTTAATATCNACTTCCTCAAAAATATTANTNACATTAAAAAATAATTCNAATCCNTTNACTGGTAATTTCTGTTTNANNGATANNTCATATCTTTGATAAGNGTCTGTNTCCTGTCTCAATTCAGGCCAAAAATTNGTGCCCGANAAAATGTTNGAAATGTAATTCATNGANAGCCTCCCAGANAACCCTAAATAATCATAACCTATTGAATAGTTNATTATGTCCTTCGGCTGATCNAATAATCGATCCACATAGAAAGTATCCANGTTNGAAACAGTTACTTGTAAATAAGGCTCAAAGATTATTTCATGATCAATGATAGTTCTAGGATATTTNACNTTAGAAGAAGTTCTTGTGTAATTACAATTAAAAACAAGNCCCCTTAGNAGTTTTGGTAAATACCAAAACCTAGTCTGATAATCAATTTCAAATCCATTTAANAAAACATCATATGGATTATTGGTTTTNTAGTCTTCAATCATNTAAAANTNTGTAAATCCTGGTAAACCATATTCACTTGGATNNGAAGCAACTCTGCGTCCACTATTGAANATCATTCCACTAATTGTTTTCGTAAANTAACTTATACTCAAAAGNCCCAAATANTTATTTACAAATGATAATACATANTCATTGTTNNTAGANTNGCCAGCTTCTAAAAATGGATTNCGATATACTACTGTTTGACTCAATCCATCAATATTATATAAAGGAATTATTGCAGAATAATCTGGTCTTGTTAGGGTGTTTGTTTTGGCATAACGNAATGATATCCAATCNGTGGGATTNTATTTGATAAATAACGATGGGAGCATAAACGAATTTCTACGAGTATGATAAGAAATAGTGTCTGACCCTGCTGTGCTCCAACCAGAAGCCAAAGTACGCATTCCATGATAGGACTGATAAGTTGTTTCATTTGTTTCATTTCTCAAGCCAGTTACAATGTTTAGCTTCTCACCAATATTTGCATCTGCCATCAAATAAAATGCATTATACTCTTCTTCTCCAGTATAGTCATATATCATAGATCCAGTAGCATCATAAGAGTGAATTATATCACGAGGATATCTTGCAGATCTAAAGTTTTTTCGAATAAAGGAGAAAATTTCGTTCATTTTATGAATGTCTGCTACCGGCCCTAAATCAAATTGACCGTTTAAAAAGTGTTCATCGCTATAATCACTATCCATCCAGAATTGATAAGGAATTCTACTGGATCCATGGGGGATTTCACTCAACCACTCAAACGAAGAAAACACAGAATCTCTCATTGTCTGGTCTGAAGAGTTATTGCCAATAAAGTTAGCACCTTCATTATCCATGTCATACATTCTTGATTTCATTCTTCTTTTGTATCCCAGCTTGAATTTACCCGAGATTTGATTTCTCCAGTTAAACCTATACTCTACATTTCCACCAAAAGACCTCTCTCTTTCTTTACTTTTGAATTCTTGGTATCCATAGTCACTAAAATAAATAGCACTTGTATCTTTTTTTGTTAAACCTTGAATTACCTCTAAATTCTTTTTGGATACATCGTCCTCTATAAATGCATTCTCTAGTATAAAATCAAATGCTTTACTGGTATCCCCAGTTGCAGAAGCTGAAAAAGTATTGAATAAATCAACTTTAAAATTTTCGGTTATACTTTTTTCAAACTTCCAAATTTCGTTTACAATACTAATAGTATTTTGTTTATCACCTGTTCTATGTTGCACAGTTCTATCGCCATCCAATACGTAGCTATTGGTATATGCATTAACATTTTTTGTGATACTGCTCGCAAGAGAGCTATAACTCAGAAATCCATTTTCTAACTCATAATCAAGAACTACTAAGCTATTTAGCCTGTTGTTCAGCCTAACATTATGCCTAAGGCTTAGATTCGTAAACCGAAGAGGATTTATCGTATTTAGATGTGCCGGCTTATTTGTATAATTCGCGTATATATTATGAGAGCCTCGATTTCTTTTCTCAAGGTCTATGTCAGCTAGAATACCTAACTTATTTCCATAAAAACGGTTACTCAGACCTAAAACAACTTTATAGTCTTCATTCGCTCTTTCCAAATCATTATATATACCTTGGGTAATTAGGTTCCCGTGAAGACCTGATGGAGCTTTTTTTAGTTTAAAGTTCACCGTTCCTCCAAGAACATCCGCTTCAAGATCTGGGGTTCCTGCTTTTACCACCTCAATTTCTTCAAGCATATACTGAGAAATCATACTTATATCTGTACTTCTATCGTTATAACCTGTAGAAGCTAAGTTGGCACCATTGACTGTTATTTTATTATACTTTGGTGACAAGCCACGTATAACTACTTTATTTCCCTCACCACCTTCTCTTTTAATGGAGACACCTGGTACTCTAGAAACTGCCTCCGCCGCATTAGCATCCGGTAGTTCCTGAATTTTATCCGATGAAATAATATTTTTAATGGACTTTGCTTTTAGTTGTTTATTGATTGCATCCATCTGCCCTTTCGCCTGGGCCGTAACTTCAATAGCNTCTCCTTGAATCGTATTGTAATCTAATTCAAAGTCTATTTTTACTACTTGGCGGGAAGTAATTTTGATCTCAACTTCTTTGGATACATATCCAATATAAGAAGATTGTAAAATATATTCNCCTGGGCCTACGTTGGATATTTGATACGTACCATCGCTACGAGTTGCAGTTCCTAAACTGGTCGCTTTTAAAAAAACGTTTGCACCANCCAACGGCTTNCCAGTATTACTATCTTTTACAGTACCATTTATTGTAGAGTTTTNAGAATAAAGATTCACANNAATGAATANATATNGAAATAAATTTCTAATCATCTATCTACAAAATTAGCNATTANTTAACAAAACATAAAATTTCACGNAAAAACTTATCATAAAAGGAAATTAAAAATATGAGTTTTTTTGTTTAGNNGGTGGTCATTAGATTCAGCCATTGATAATCTTTTATCAACTTTATTACCCAAAAGGGTTTTTTTATTGATTCGGATTCAAAGTAAAAAACTTAATTGATTAAAAAAAATAAAGTAACAAACTAAGGAGCGAAAGTTTGGAAATGAAGAAAGCAATTATTATAACATTTAGTTTTTTATCGGTTTTATTTGCTCAGACCATGACGATTGAGGGAATGGTGAAAGACAAGAAAACCCAAAAAAGTTTGATTGGTGCTAATGTGTTTATCATTGGTACTAGTATCGGAACTTCTACGGATG
>NZHK01000043.1 GCA_002691285.1 Fidelibacterota bacterium
CCTGCTGGGTCACCATAAGTGATGGAAAATGGTACCTCAGTCTCATCATCGGATGCAGCAACTGTTTTTGTTGCCTGCCAGCTATTTGCCTGAGGCTGTGTAATGGTTACTCCAGCCGTGCTGCCTAGAATGGAAATTGATGGTTCAGTTGCATCTGCATCTACCACACCATCTCCATCTGCGTCAGTAAATTTAAGCGTTTCATTTGAATTAAATGTTATAGTAATAATATCATCTGCTTTGGCAAAGGCAGGATTTACACCATTGGATGATGCCATTGCAACATTTGATAAAGTTGGGATTACAGGATCATATTTGATCGTGCTGCCATCCGTTGTAGCATTTACATCGGCTCCTGCGTTTCCTGCAGCGTCTTCATATCCAGAAATTAAGAAGGTAACAGGGTCAATTTCTGCATTCCCATCTGAGATCGCCGACATTGAATAGGTCGCAGTAAAAATTTTATCGGTGTCACCTACTCTTCCAACAACCGCATTATTGTTATTAATTACAACCGTAGGATTAGAACCAACTTTAATTACTTCCGTTGCTACAAAGGATAAAGTAATCTGGTCTCCTATCTTTGCAAGATTTGCATTGCCATTAGCATTGTTAGAACTAATGGTAACAGATCCTACCTCACCACCAATTGTTTGATTGAAGAAAGGAGGAGTTTTATCAAAAGTTACACCACCGTCTAAATCTTCAGCAGTAAGTGCAATAACTTGTGTTCCCGCGTTAGAGGCTAAATCTTCAAAATCGACCGTAAACGCAACCACTCCTTCAGGGTCATCTTGCTTCATTGTATAAGTAGCAGTATAAATTTGTAAACCATCCGCACTAGTAGCATCTGAAAGAGTAGCTGCACCAGCTCCAGTCCTACCTGCAATCACGATCGTAGGTGCCTTAATCAGTTCAGTCGCTCTAATACTAAACGTAATAACATCATCCACTTTTGCAAGAGTAGCACTATTTGAATTGCTTGAAGTAATGGTGACTCGATCCAATGTGGGAACCTCATCATCGTACGTAATCCCGCCATCAGAATCATCTACTAAACTTGTCAAATTACTTGATATTGTATTGCCAGCCTGATCTAGAAAATTTAAAGTAAATGGCACAGCACCATTATCTTCCGTACCTTGAAGCGTATATTGCGCAGAGTAAGCATTGTTACCAAGATTAGTAGGGTTTGCATCAGGTGCAGACCCAAAAATAGTAATATTTGAGATTGAGCTAAGCTCCTCATCTGCTTGAAAACTTAAAGTGACTACCTCACCTGCCTTGGCATAGGTATTCACTGCACCACTTGAAGAAAGTCTTAAATAATTAACAGATGGAGAAGTATTATCTATGGTTACAGAAGTTCCGTCCGTAACTTGATTTATCACTGCTGTATTTCCAGCAACATCTGTCACATTTAAAACAAACCCAACTGCTTCTTCGGTCATAGAATTTGTAGTGGCTAAGGTTGCAGCAAACTCTGTTCTTCCTGTTACTGCATTTGGTGTAACATTTGATATTCCAATGGTAGCAGTAGGAGTGTGCCCTACGGCACTTGAAAGATCTTCATCAGAGGTAAATGATAAGGTGATAACATCATCCGTTTTTGCGTAACTTGTATTTGTAGCGTTATTGGATGCAATAGAAACAGGAGAAATAACAGGATCATCATTATCAATGAAAATACTACTGGTATTTGCAGTTACATCCAGGGTATTACCAGTCAAATCTGTCATAGTAAAAGAATACGTAACAACATCAGCAGTTTCACTTCCAGTTAACTGCACCTGAGCACTAAAGCTCTGTCCATTATTCCTAGTTAATGTTTCTACTCCAGAATTATTAACGCTTCTACCTGCTATAATAACATCAGAAACACCATCTGGAATCTCATCTCCATTCGTATCATCTAACAAATCCTCATTAGAAGTAATATCGAGTGAAACTATACTGTTTTCGATGGCATAGGAAGCATTAATTGTATTACTTGATGAAACCGTAACTCCAGGCTCATTAGGAGGAGTATTATCATAATCAACTGCGCTATTAGCCTCTAAATTATCCTGAGTTTTTGCAACCCCGGCATTCCCAGCTAAATCTGTATAATTAATAGAAATGTCAATTACATCATCATCACTATCTTCTGCATCCATTGTTTTGGTCGCGGTCCAAGTAACTTGATCCCCATTCGCATTTGTTTCTACTGCAGCTTCACCTGCAATAAGCACAGTAGGTGTTTGAATTTTTTCCTGACTTGAAAAACTTACTGTAACAACATCCCCTTCTTTCGCCCTAGAAGTAGAATACGTATTATTTGAAGAGCTTGTTATGGTCTGCACAACAGGGGCAGTGATATCGAATTTAACGGAAGTTCCATCGTTAGTACTCACCACTGCAGATCCAATAGTATTACCTGCCCTATCTTTTACATTCGAAATACTAAAAGTCACTGTACCCTCTTCATCCCCGTTTGCATCGGTGGGAGAATGAGTAGCGGTATAGTCTCTTGATTGAGCAGGAGGAGTAACGGTAGGATTTGGCTCATTCATTATTGTAACTGTTGGTGCGCCATTGAGCGTCTCATCTGCAGAAATTGTTAAGGTTATTTGATCACCTTCTTTAGCTAAGCTAGTACTATTACTATTGTTAGAGGCAATGCTAACATCCAAAGATGGAGTGGTCCTGTCAACAATTACAGTAGTCCCATCGGTGGTAGATATTATAGAGGACACACCTAAATTATAATTTTCATCATAATAAGCTATATCATAAGTAACCGTAGCCTCTGCATGTGTTGTCACTGTACTAGCAAAAGACCATTGCGTTGCATCTGCACCAGCTTGAGTAATAAAATCTAATCCCGAAATATTGCCATTGAAAATATAAGGTGAAGTATTCATTAAATTTTCAGATGCAGTTATACTTAAAGTAATGACATCATTCGTAGTGGCATAGCCAGTGCTTGTTGAGTTATTGGATACAATCGACGAAGTATTAATTGAGGGCCGAGTTAAATCAATAGGCCATGTAATTCCTGTAGAAGTCGGATAATAATTAGTTGTGCTTGATTCGTTTATACGTAACCTTATCGATCCATCATTCCCAGGCCAGGTACTAACAGCTGCCAAAACTTCATGACTTACCGATATTTGCGCATTACCATCAGTAGATGTGAATCTTCCACCATTACCTCCTGCAACAAGCCCTCCAGTAGTGGCAACCATCGCAGAAACATCCGTATTCCAAGAAGTGCCATCAAAAGAAAATTGTAATATATACATGTTGAAATCATTGAAAGCAGTTCCAGTCATTGTAAATCCACCTGTAAGACCACCTGAGTTCGCAGCAGTAGAGGTAGAAACATTATACCTCATATAATCTGTCCCCTGGCCTGCAGGTGTAAAAGCAACAGTTTGAGCAACGAGATTTTTCAGAGATATAAGGGCAATGAAAACTATCTTTAATATTTTGATATTATTAATCATATTCAAAAAGAATTTAGGGTTTCAATATATATTAAAGGTTGATGCCCAACACAATTTGACCATCCATCCAACCTACTCTTCCTAATTCAACTGAATCAGCAGTTTTTCCAGAAATAGCTTCCGTTGAGCGGATACCAGCGCGGACCTCCATTGAACCTATTCTTATACCGTATGAAGACTCCATAGTATAACCAAAAGAAGAACCAACCATACCAGCACCAATTTTGATTTTCCCTGGCCCAGCTGGGAAACTCATAATTCCCATTAAAGTTATGCCACTGTATGTGGCATCTAAAGCAACTGGACTTCCATTAACTTCTTGATAGTTTGCATTTGTAAACTTGAAATTACCTGCCTCAGCACCAAATCTAAACCTAGCGCCCATTACCTGCATTAAAACTGGGAACTCAACACTGGCTCTAAGCTCTATGGTAGAGTTCCAATACATAAGCATCGGATTCACAAATCTAGGAGATCCAAGAGTTAGGTCAACAGTGTACCCTAACCTTTCTGCAGCATCTTCAATTCTTTGTCCGCTATTTGTATTATTCCTTTTTGGAGTTTCATCCTCCTCTTCATCATCCTCATAATATTCCTCATCTTCGTCTTCATATTCATCTTCATCTTCATACTCGTCATCATCAAGATATTCATCTTCATCATCATACTCATCGTATTCTTCATCATCTCCCCAATATTCTTCGACATCATCCTGGGCAACCAACGTAGATGTTGGACTGACAATAATTACAAATAATAAAACCCAAATGAATAATTGGGCAATTTTAATAATAATTGAAAAATTAAATTTTTCAAACATATTTACTCCGCATTTGATGGACCACTCCCGTGACACCATGCAATTTAACATATATACTCCTACCTCGTGAGCACATAGACTCAACGAAATATAAGTATATGTCTAGGTCGGTGTCAATTCGAAATTTATTCCTAATATTTAGAACTAATAACAGTTCAAAAATTTTAGATATAAAATGTGGAACCATATCTTTATGAAATGTTACAATTATGTGACATAATGTAAATCCAAAAAATCTAACCATTGCTCTAGTAAAATTTATTAAAATACAATAGAATGAATAAACCTCAAAAACAAATAATCTTTATTGAACTACTCATTATAGGTTTAGTGATATGGAGATATTTAGATAATAGCCTGACCTTTAATTCTGCCCTTGTTTATATCTTGTTATATATAATCTGTATGTTTGGATGGTTTTATTTTCGAGGAAAATAGCATTGAGACCTCTTTTGGCCTACCATTGATAGGAATGATATGTATAGTTTAAAGTTCTAAATTCAGTCATTAACAATAGACCCATCATCCCACGAACAAAAACCCCATGAATATGGGACTTTAGAAATTATCTGGTAATGGTGTATGTTCCCAAGGGTCAAGCCAAAACAAGGGAAAAAACTTATAGGAGCTGTCAAAACAGAGGAGGCAATAAAATTTAATACAAACCATTATAAACCGTGCTAACCGTAAAAACAAAAACCCCCGTTTAAGGGGGTTTGTCATCAAGAAACTTAGTTTCTCGTCAGTACGCCCGGGAGGATTCGAACCCCCAACCTCCTGGTCCGTAGCCAGGCACTCTATCCAGTTGAGCTACGGGCGCATAATTATAATCAACTGCAGAATTTGATACTAAATATTAAGGACAATTTTCCACTATACAATTAGTTAAATGAGTAGCCACACCGTTCTCATAAAAGATTTCTGCAAATTTATATCCATCTTCCTTCCACTCAATCCATAAACCATTTTTTTTCGAGTTAATATAAAACCCTTCATCCTTTTTATTTCCATTATTCCAGTATCTTACCCAATGACCTTGCTTTCCTTTTTTAGTTATTATCCCTAGAAAAAGATTATCAGTTCTACGGCCGTTCTTTAGGAAATACATATAAATATCGCCATATACTGGCTCATTAGTAAAAGGTCTATATAATAAATCATTTTTTTCTATTAAATGATTATAAAAAAACCTTTCTTGGGTGTAATAATCCTTTCCATTTGCAAAACAAAAAGAAAAAAAGAAAATAGTGAGTGTTTTAAAAACTAATTTTATGTTAAAGTGAAGTTGGAAATTTCAATTTGGGATAAATTAACTTAATTTTTTATAGTCAATCCCTTGATTATCATAATACTCATGAATTATTTTTAAGATTTTTTCTTCATCACCAGGATAATAACCTTGATGTCGATAGATTACATTTCCACCTGGATCTAAAATTATTGTAGTAGGCATAATTTCCGCTTTACATTTCTTCATAACTTGCTGGTTTGGGTCTAAACCAACTAGAAAGTCATATTTATTTGATCTAATAAAAGATTTCACCTTTCCCATGCTCCTTGGCGTATCTGTACTTACTGCTAGAACATTTAAACCGTACTCATTAAAATGCTTATGAAATTTATCTAAATGCTTCATAAGCTTTTTGCACGGTGAACACCATGTAGCCCAAAAGTCAATAATTACTGGACCGTTTTCTAATAATTCATAAAGGTTAGTTGCCTTACCATTAAGCAGCTTGACTGACATATCAGGAAGCTTTTCTTGCCCTTTTAAAAAAGACAGTAAAAATATAAAAAACAAAAGCCTTTTCATCATGGTATTAATTCCTCAAAGTTAAAGTCATTAAAATTAACTTAACANAACACAGAAAGTTNCACTATACATTATTTGAGAAAAAGAGCCTTTTCAATTTGGACAAGGTTTTGACTTTCTAACTTAACAAAATATAATCCAGAAGGATTGTTACCGGCATCCCAAGAAAAGTTATAATTCCCTCTTTGTAAATATTCATTTCTTAAAATATTTCCTACCTCCTGACCATTGGAATTAAAAATTGTAATATCCGTTTTTCCTGGAGTAGTTATTGAGAAATAAATATTTAAGGATGGATTAAAGGGATTTGGATAAAGAGAATAAAGCTGGTAATCATCAGGGGAAATTTCAATTTGTTCATTTGCCTTTTCCATTACAGTATATTCTATTTGCTCCGCACTTCCACTTGCCAACACTATATTTTCAAAAGAATTTGATGAAGCAGAACTAAATTTAAGATCTAAAGTTTCAACTGAATTTTGACCAGACATATCAAATATTAGCACATTTAATTTTTGATTATTTGCAACATATTCAACAACCCATCCCTCTGGCAAAATTAAGCTGCTAAGATCATTTTCAGATAGCTCATCCAAACTGGCATTAAACTGGAAACCACTTATTTTTGAATCATTAGAAATGGAAACTTTTGTACCAACACCACTATCATCTATTTCAAAGAGACCTGGACCGTAAGATAAACTATTTTCAAAATCTCCTCCTAACAACATTTGAACCAAAAATATAATATCGACAACATTTTGATTGCCATCAGAATTCATATCCGCAATTTCACTACCGCAACTTTCTTGATCATCACTAAGGAGTATGTCAACTAATTCCATAACATCGAATATATCCACAATTGCAAGTCCCTCTTGATCAATAGTACCATTAACATTTCCAAAAGTATATACATTTTGATTATCGCAGGGGTCACAAGCGTCCCCAGTACCATCGAAATCAATATCTGCCTGATTTGGGTTAGCAATATCAATACAATTGTCATCTGAATCAAGCACACCATCTTCATCAACATCAAGGACTAAATTATCCATACCTTCTTGAATGGCAGCAAGTATGGCTGCCAAATTATGTCCCGATTGAGAATAAATAACCGTACCATCTCCTCCTATGACAACATTGTGTGGAATGTAGCCTTGACCAAACAAGTTGAAGATTTCAGAGCCTGTATTGTCATCTAATACAGGAAATGTCTGACCAAATGTTGTCGCCCAGCTTTCACAACTGTAAGGTTGCCCCCAATCCATTCCTGCAGTTACAATTTCTAAATTCCCATCTGGTAAATGGTCTTGATGTATTTGTTCAAGTTGCGGAGCCTCCGCTTGACAGGGTCCTCACCAGGTGGCGAATAAAGCAAGGAAAGTTACTTTCCCAAGCCCTTGCTCTTCGTATGACCAGTACCCATCTCCATTCTGGCATATGTCTGCACCAAATTCACCAACAATATCACCTTCTACATATGTTTGAGCAGTTAAAATACTAAAAAATAAAAACCCAATAAATTTTATCATGACTATCCTAAGTTGTAAAGAAAACTATTTAATAATAATAATATTAATTTAATGCACTATTCTTAAAAAAGTAAAATGATATTAATCCCAAGTTTTAAAAACTTGCACTGTAAGAAACCTTAAACCCATCATTAAAAGCTGGTATGATTCTACACACTCCATTACTGCAAAAAAGCCCTCCTTGAATCGAGCCATACATAACGGATATTCTTTGAGATGAAGTTATGTTATAGGAAAGCTCAGCAGAAACCCAACGATTTTTAATCCATGATGGCGGCTTGACCGTATTTCTTCCTCCCAAAAAGTATTTAAAATCACCTGAGATTAATGCCTCTAATGGATTATAATAAGGGTCTACTGGTATTGCTCCCTCATAAGCGTTTGTAAAATCTTGAGTCAATGTAAAGGACCACTTGGGAGCTCGACTAATCTGAATGGAAAAGACCCTGTTATACTGAGTATTCACAATACTTCCATCATCATTCACTAATTTACTCTTTTTTAAATTATTCATAATAGCTTGACCTTCATTATCAATCATCACCCAAGAAGAATCACTAGTATTGAATCCAGAGCTGTTTCCTACGATTCTATCATAATATTCTCTTTCCTGGTATTGAAATCCAAAACCTATATTATACCCATTATTAAACGAAAATTGGAACTCAAAAGGTACCGTAAAGGCATCGGATACCTGCCACATTTTTGATTCAACGTTGTAAGTTTCAGTCGTATCAAAGAAAAACAATGTGTCAATGATAGGAAAATCCTGATAGATATCAAATTCATTGTAAGTAGTATCAAGGCTGAAAGCTTGATTTATATCCATCTGGGTTCCCTCATAAAATCGATTTGTTTTAAACACTTCTTTGTTTTGACCGTATCCAAGTCTGAAGAACACCCTATCATCAAGAGCATATCCAGTTGCCTCAAAATAACTTTCAATATATGGCAAAGAAGAGGGTTCTATTGAAGGCAAAAAATTAGGAAGTGAGGATGGAACCCAATCGAAAAGAGAAACGCTCTGCCATGTGTTATTTCTACTTAAATGGGCATATTGAGCTAAAATATTAAGCGTAGATATTGATCCGTTAACTTCGAATTGAATACCTCTTTCATCATTATAGTTGTAATTATGTACTAACCTTCCTAACAACACATCATTATGTTCTTTTCCCAAGGTAGGCATCTGTTGAAAACTTATTCTGTTTCCATAATCGTCAGCAGTGAGATCTGTATGACTTGCGTCAAAAGAATATCTCTTATATTCAGATGACAACGCCCAATTCCCAAAGTAAAAATTCAGATTACCATAAATACCATGTCCCCTTTTGAGAGTATCATTAGGCTGAACATTAAAACCTACAGGCTTCTCAGTAGCTACTTTATCAACATACTCAAAAAAAGCATCATAATTATTGGATATATGACTAAAGTAAATGCCTCGTAAATTGTGATTTACCTCAACAGGAGGAGCAATATTAACTTGCTTCTGATGAAGCTCATTTGATTTAAGCTGTGTCAACCCCAAAGAAAAACTCATCCAATCATACTGAAACCTATTAGCCATCATGTTATGAATATTATTATATCCAGGAACTCTAATATCTTGCCCCATTAGCCAAATACTTGAATATCCATTTAAATGACTAATCGTTAAGGGACCTTTATTAAATTCAAATGAAAGGCCTCTAGTACCATTATCAAAGTTTGTAATTTGATCATCAAATTGATTNAGAAGCAGTCCTCTTCCCCAAAATTCATAAATATCTCCAGCTTTCAGAGATAAACCTCCTGCANAATACTCAACTCTGAATTTTCTAATATCATTAATGGGAAATCCTACTTCTGGAGGATTAGAATATTCATATTGAACCCAAGCAAATAAATTGCTTGAAAAAAGATTTATATCTAAAATGTTTTCTGAGTAATCATAGAAGTCGTAGCTACTACAGTATCCTGAATTCAATGATGAACTAACATTAAAATCAACCGATAAAGCAAAAGATAAAAAAAATAGGTAAGCAATCTTTTTCACAAAAACAACATCTCCTTGTTAATCTATGTTTAATTATTCGCCCCCATTCATTATCAATTGGACTAATGAGATTGCATCAACAATGTTCACGTGCTCATCACCATTAATATTCATGATAGGGTCCTGGCATTCGTAAGAATTAGAAAATGTTAAAAAGTCTAGTAAGGATAACACATCCATTAGATCGATTATTGGGCTACCAGACAAATCAGCATCACCATTCAAATTACCCAAAACATAAACTAAATTATTACATGGATCACAAACGTCTCCAATAGAGTCACTATCTTCATCTTCTTGATCTGGATTATAATCTTCAATGCAATTATCTTCGCTATTCAACACACCATCATCATCAATATCGGGATTCATATCATTTATATTTACTTCTTTTACCTGATAAATTTGTTTGGTCGAATAATTCTGCACTGTGGCAATAATCTTAACACTATCCGAATTCCAATCTTCACTTAGATCAAACGTACCTGAAAAAGTTTGAGACTCTCCATCTAGGCTAATACTAAGATCTTCCGTAGCTATCCAATCTCTAGCAACATTATGAGCATTGTGATATGTCCCAGCTCCTTGCCAGAAGGACCAAATGTTATCTTCAACAACGAAAATGTCTACCTTTTGATTAGCATTGCTCATGTCTGAATCCATAGAAATAGTAACATCATAAGAGACTTGATCAGAAGCGTATCCATTTATATCTATTTCATAAGGAGTGTTTGCATTTACCATGCTATTATAAATACCTTCAAATTGTCCAATAAATGCTTCCCAATTTCCGTTTGGATATCCTCCTACAGTTTCTTGGACTCCATTCCATTGAGTATGAGGTATTCCCCCAACACCGTACATTGCAGCTCTTGAACTATACTCTGGAATGTCAAAATCACTGTTGCCCGGTGTAAAGCCTGAACTATGCCACTCTATATTTACTAATGTCTCTGGATACTGATAAAGTAATTGTGCTATTGCGAAACTCGCAGATGGACAGTATGGTCAGTTAAGTCCTGTAAAGTCTTCAACAAATACTCTTTGAGAACTTCTGGAAGCATTTTCAACAATGGTTTCAAGTTCTAAAATCTGTTGGTCAACAAAATCTATTTTTTGCGAAAAACAAAGTGAAATTGTCAAAATAGTGATTATTTTTTTCATAATATTCCTTTTTTAAATTATAAGATTGGCTCAAGAAATGATTTTAAATCATTCTCATTAACAAATTTTAAACTAACATTGCTCAGTGATTCAATNTCACTGACTGGTAATATAAATTCATAAACAGCTTGTATGTCAACTGTTTCTAAAGCTACCTGCATGGACCATCCCCCAACGGAGAATTCAATCAANGGAGAGAATTGATGCTGCGGAACATATAAAACTTTATTACTATTCCTTCTGTGCCAATACTCCTCAGGTGTATCCGCAACAACTATCAAAGTATTTCGATTCTTATCGAAAATTCTCAAAANAGGAATAATACGATAAGAGCCATTTGTAATGATATCTACGTGCTTTTGAGGAAAATTAAATTTAGTTCGATCAAAATAGAATATTGTCAATGACCCATTCTGTTCTAGCCCTGTGTATGGTAAACTGGAAAGCATATCTTTGAGAATTTTATCTTTCAAGCGATAAATAATTGGAAAGCGTACAGTCATATATAACTCGTCATCCTCATGATACTCGAACTCAGGTCTTTGCAATTCAACATCATATGGATTTGTAAGCAATTGATCTAGGACTGATGAAAGTAAACGAGTATTGCCTGCGTTCTCCGGATTAAATTCTGTTTTTTTATCGACATCAAAATCCATAGTCCACTCTCCTGAGGAGAATCTAGGAATGTCCTTTTGGGGCTTCTCTTCCTTTCGCGCTTTTGCGCCTAGTAAATACTCCATTGAAGCTTCCAATTCTGCAATTTGGGCATCTAAGCCGGAAGCTAAATTCCTTGACCGAGTTGAAATAGGATTCTTTTTGATANNNGGNTTNGTTTTNGTGTAAGAAGGAAAGGGAGANNTTTTTTGAACTGGTTGTTTTGGTAAAAATGGATCAATCATCTGNANCACTGCTNNACCAACAGATTGATTAAGTATTTGAACNTTGCTNTANACTTCAGAAATATTTGANTTACCTAATTCTTCCCAATTNGCNACATCCACAATTTGAATCGTTACATTAATTTTATCCAATTGCCTACTGTATTTTCCCAGCACTAGTAAATTTCGAGATCCTCGTGGTTGCTTTAACATCAAAGATCTATCATTCATAATGACCTCTAGATCTTCTCTTGATTTTACCCGAACACCATAAATATTCTTNATTTCTTCCNTAGNCATATCACTTAGNCCAGAAGATATCCAATCCAACGCTGGATCNTTTTGNATATTATCAAAAGGCAGTACGTAAACATAAGCNGCTGNNTCTCCAAATAGAANANCTGCAAATATGAAAAATGAAATTTTGCTTACNATACGTGATATTTTCATTGTTACAATTTAGATTCTTTTTTTACTCCAACNACAAGNTTTTATTGCACAAACNAGCCAACTATTTTTTTAGTGNNTTGGCCCAGGAATCCCTTAGGGANACCACCCGAATGTAAACGCTTTTATCCTTATGTTCTAATTTACTATCTTTTTTAAAATAACCTAGCCTCTCAAACTGGTAAGTTTGTTCATTATAGGTCTCCATCCCAAACTCTATTTTTGCGTTCGGGAAAATTTTGGATGATTCTGGATTCAGAGCATCAATATAATTTGTTTCTTGTTCGGGATTTTCCTTTGCAAATAATCGGTCATAATACTTTACTTTTGCATCTAATGCATTATGAGCACTAACCCAATGCAGAGTACCTTTAACTTTCCTGCCATCTGAGGACTTCCCTCCAAAAGATTTTGGATCGTAAGTACAATGTATTTCTGTAAGCTCATTCTTTGAATTTTTGACAATATCTACACATTTTATAAAATACGCATATTTAAGCCTTACTTCTTTACCAATAGATAAACGGAAATACTTTTTTGGAGGATCTTCCATAAAGTCATTTCTTTCAATAAACAACTCTCTCGAAAAAAGAATTTTTCTAACACCCGAATCTGGTTTTTCAGGATTATTGACAGCTTCAATCATTTCGGTTTTATTTTCGGGATAGTTTGTGATGATCACTTTAATAGGATCAACTACTGCAAAAACTCTTGGTGAAGTTTTATTTAATTCCTCTCTAAGTGCATTTTCCAATCTAACTACATCGATTATTGAATTTCTTTTGGTAACACCCACACTGTTAGAAAATTTTCTTATCGAAGACGGAGTATACCCCCTCCGACGCAATCCAGAGATTGTAGGCATTCTAGGATCATCCCATCCATCCACATGCTTATCATCGACGAGTTTTTTTAATTTTCTTTTACTTAATACTGTAAAATTTATGTTCAATCGAGCAAATTCAATCTGCTGTGGATGATATATCTTCAACTGTTTGATATACCAATCATACAATGGCCTATGATCTTCAAACTCTAGGGTACAAATTGAATGAGTAATATTTTCGATAGAGTCTTCTAACCCATGCGCCCAATCATACATTGGATAAATGCACCATTTTGATCCTGTTCTGTGATGTTCAGCATGCAAAATGCGATATAGAACGGGATCTCGCATATTGAGATTAGGATGAGACATATCTATTTTGGCTCTAAGAGTCTTTTCACCATTTTTATATCTTCCATCTTTCATTTTTGCAAATAATTCAAGGTTTTCATTTATACTTCGAATGCGGTAAGGACTATCTTTTCCAGGATTTACTAGGGTGCCCCTACACTTTCTAATTTCATCCGGACTTTGATCGCAAACATAAGCCTTCCCGATTTCAATTAACCTCAAAGCATAATCATGCATTTGATCAAAATAATCTGAAGCAAATAATGGATCATCATTCCATTTGTATCCTAACCATTTTACATCTTCAATTATTGATTTAACAAATTCAGTATCCTCTTTAAGTGGGTTTGTATCATCAAACCTCAAATTACATTTGCCATTATATTGCTTTGCTATGCCAAAATTCAAACAAATCGATTTTGCATGACCTATATGTAAATATCCGTTTGGTTCTGGAGGAAACCTTGTATGGACTCTGCCTTCCCATTTATTGTTAGTTAAATCTTCATCAATAATTTTTTGTATAAAATTTTTATCTAAAGCTTTACTTTTATTATTCATTTTTATTCTTATTTATATATAGACTTATTCTTTTTAATGATTCTTCTATGCCCAGCAATTCCATTAACTCAAATAGAGAAGGTCCTGTTAAACTTCCACATAGAGCTAACCTCATAGGTTTCATTACTTGCCCAAACCCAAAACCTGAAGTTTGTATAAAACTTTTGAACAACTTTTCTAGGTTTTGACTATTTTGAATTTCTGAACTTTCATAAAGTAAAATAATATCCTTTAATATTGCTTCTGTATTATCCTTCCACACTTTTTT
>NZHK01000044.1 GCA_002691285.1 Fidelibacterota bacterium
AAAAAGAATTAAAAAAAGCTAATAAAAACAATGTGAAGCCTAAAAAAATAAAGCAGCAGTGGAAACTAATTGAGCTTGATTATGGTGTCTTTGGAGAGATGGTCCAGAACCTTGACATTTCTCCTGATGGAAGTTTAATTGTTTATCCAAAATTTCGATATGGTGAAAACCAAAGCATGATTTTTGATATTGTTAAGATAGATATCGAAAAGAATAAAAAAACTTTACTTACTTCTTCTATGCGTGCCAATTATCCAAAGTTTTCACCATCGGGGGAGAAAATTTTATTTGTTGCCCATAAAAGATCTATAACAGATTTATATCTAATGGATGTAGATGGGCAAAATATTAAAAAACTAACCTCAAATACTTTTGATGCACAAATTATTACCCCATGTTGGAGTCCAAATGGGGAAGAGATTGCTTTTGCTGAATCGGGTCCTGAAGGGAATCTTGATCTTCATACTATACTAATTGAAACTGGCAAAAAAACCCAAATAACTAATTCTAGTGAAGGTGATTACTTACCAATTTGGCATCCAAGTGGGGACAAAATATCATTTACTGGCTTATATGATTACACTCCTAATCTTTACACGTATGACATTCTCGATGGGGAAATAACACAGAATACGGATGTTGGAGATGCAGTGATGGGTATTCAGTGGAATAACAATACATCAACTATTACTGCAATAACGCTACCTACGGTTGATTCGGCAAGAGTAATATCGATTGACCCTAAAAGATTAGCTATAAAGGCTAAAGTGAATATTAATCCAGCATATTCTTCGTGGCGTACTAAGTCTCCTGATTATACTCTTGAAGGAATTGATCCAAATAAAAACGTTGTGATAAAAAATGAGGGGTCTTATAGTTTTCTAAAAAATTTATCTCATTTAGGTAGTTTAGTTTTACCAGATTACCAAAGTTTTCTATATAATGGTGTATTTACAGATGCATTGGGAAGGCATAATACGGGGATCTTATATGCTACGGATTATGATACAGTTCAGAGTATATATCTTGCCTACCAAAATTATTCGGGATTCCCTTTTAATGGTGTTTGGGGATTAAATGTATATAAAGATAGTCAGTTTCAAATTCAGTTTTTAAATAAGAACCAGACATTTATTGAAATTTTCAATGGATTTACATTATGGGGAAAACTGCCTTTAAATTTTGGAAAATCTTTAGATGCTAACCATAATTTTGGGTTTGATCTTCAGTTAATAAATCGAAAAACCTACCTTGAAAAAGATCTTCAGCAACCCTCGATTTTTTTTCCTTTTTCTGAAGGTGAAGAGGGTAGTGTATCTTTTCAATATTCATTTGTAAAGAAGAGAAATCATATTAGAAATACATATTCTCCGAATCAAGGATATGGATTAGATTTTTTAATAAAAAAAGCATCCTCAGGAATAATGGGAAGATTTGATTATTCAAAAGTAGAATTAGATTCATATAAAAATAGTAAAATAGGTCCCTTTTCTTTGTTTTCCCGATTAAGGCTGGAGTCTATAGAAGGAGATTATCCTAATCAAGAGTTATTAGGGATATTTGACATCCCTAATTTTTATATTGCAGGAGTATCTACACCGGGAAGAGAATACATGTCTCCAAGAGGTTACGTAAAAAGACCTGTGAGGGANTATAAAACGGGCACAAAGGCAATGATGACNANTCTAGAATTAAGAACTCCAGCTCTACCCATTAGTATTTTTGAAGCATTAAAAATCTTTAGAATAGGAATGCCTTCTTTGGTTGTATTTACAGATATTGGAAATGCCTGGACTAATGTTTTTAGAGGGGATGAGTTGATTGCTACCTCTGGAGCTGAAATTCGACTTTCTTTTAATATAATATCAGAGCCGCTTTTTATTTTTAGCTATGGCAGAGCCTTAAATACGGAAAATTTGTTTAAAAATAAGCCTGATAAACTAGGATCAGAACCATATTTACAACTCTCTTTAGTAAATCCATTTTAATATTGTCTTAAAATCTCAATAATCTGATAGAAACTGAGAAGTATATTCCATCTTTATGAAAGACTGGCTCTGCATTTGTCCATACAGCTGGTTCTGTTTCAGTAATTGTTTTCCCTTCATCGTCTTGCTCTCCAGTATTTTTTCTCCATTGCCAAGGACCGTGAAGAGCCGTAAAGATATGGTTCATTGAAAAAACGATATCCATTTTAGAATTTATCTGGATTGAAAGATNACCATTAATAGATGGATCAGAAAAAATTGAAGAAACAAAATGGTCTTTATCATCGCGTCGAAATGGGAAAAGTACTGGGAGTGTAAAAGATGTAGAACCTGTAATTCCAAATTTGGAAAAAATTGTGTATCTGAGATCAGAACCGAAACCTATAAAATTATTCATTTTTTGACGAGAATCTTGAATCGACCCAAGTAATAAATTAAAACTTCCAGAAAAACGACTATGAGGCGATATCCAAAATTTACCACCGAACTGGTATTTTATATTTTCTAAATAAGTGAATTGAATATCAGCAACTTCTGCTGGATACTTTAGTTCATAGGCGCGATGTCCTTGCCGTATAGGACGCCATTTTCTTACAACTCTAGCCTTACTGGCATCAGGTCCCAGTTCAGTTATACGCAAAAGTCCTCTTGTTTTCCCTGGTAAACTAATAGTTCTGCCTTTATATGTTTTTGTCCTATTCTTTGAGCTAACTTCAAACATAACTCCTTCTTTAATCCCTAAATTTTCCCCAGAAAGGATGCTTACATAAGCTCCGTTTACTTCTATTATTTCACTAGTAATCATATATAATCTTTTTAATCTAGTACGCGTTTGTCTTGAAATTTGATTTAGGACTTTGCTTAATGATTGAGCTCTGTTACCTCCGGTGTGGTTTGCATTTAAATCAAATGATTTTTCGGATTTCCCCGAATTAAGGTTAACTATTTTAACACTTCCTCTAAACTCAGTGTGTATGTTATTTTCTAGTTCTAAGCTATCAGGTCCTTTAATTTGATCTATTGTTTCTTTAACCACTGTCTTTACCAACCAAGAAAATAAAGTGCTGTTTTCATCATCATCATCCTCGTCTTTTTCATCGTCTTTTTTTGGTACTCCTTTTTGATTGAATTGGATTATTTTAAGAATAAGAGCTTCATCTGCGGATGCCATGTTTCCAATTTCAATAATATTTTNATCATTNATCATCCCAGACAATTGGAATTTTTGTTCTTNGAGTATTTCNNTTANGAGATTGCGATCTANTATTTCAAACCTTCCTAATGATGTTGCTTGAGATGAGATGATAGAGAGNATTTGATTGGCGATATCAATGTGGTTATTCAAATCCGATTGTAAGATAATNAGTGATTTCTTTTCNATTGTGATATCCGCATCTAATTTTTGCGACTTTGTAAAAACAGAAAAAGAAAAAACAATTATTATAAAAAGTGGTTTTAAATAATTCAATTTTTAGCTATTGCAATTGATGTTTCTATAAGCAGAAGCTAAAAAATAGCGACAAAGAGTTCTTCAATTTTTAATTTTTTTCCCGCTTTGCATAAGCAAGATTGATGCTAGTGTAAAACCAATAGTTAGAACGATTGCCATAAGAATACTAATTTCAACTTCAGAATCACTGACTCCAAGAACAGTGTAGCGTATACCATTAATCATGTAGTAAATAGGGTTTATATAACTTAAGGTTTGTGCCCAATCCGGTAACATCTTAATAGAGTAAAAAATCCCTCCTAAAAAACTAAGAGGCGTCAAAAAGAAATTTTGCATCATAGCTAGCTGGTCCCAGCTTTCAGCTAGTTGCCCTAGAAGTAATCCCATACTTGAAAATGCCCAAGACACAAGGAATATAAACATAAGGGTTCCAAATAAATTATTTACTGGCATGCCGATAAGGAAAACACCAAGGAGTAATACTAATATACCATTAACCATTCCTCTTACAGCTCCGCCAATGATATATGCCAAAGCTATTTCCAACCCTGATAATGGCGCTGTTAATAGATCGGGTAGTTGTTGCAGTAGTTTCATTTGTAGCATTGAAGAGGCTGTATTTGAAGTCGCATTTGTGAGTGTATTCATCATTATTAGTCCAGGGAGGATAAACATAGTGTATGGAACACCTTGGATTTCTGAAATACGCTGTTCAAGAGTAAATCCAAAAATTGCTATATAAAGAGCTGTAGTAATTAATCCAGGTAGTACAGTTTGGCGATAAACTGCAAAAAATCTACCAACTTCTCTTTTTATTAGAGTATTAAGACCTACCCAGTTCACCCATTTATTCCTTTTCCTGTAAGGTTTAAAAAAACGTCTTCTAAAGAAGATTTGTTTGATTCAATTTTTTGAATATGAAGCCCTGAATTTGATAAAATTCGAATGATTTTAGGTAGTTCCTCATCAGGATCTTTTACAGAAAAATGAAGTCGGTTTTTATCATTGGTGTATTTATAATTTTCTAAATCTTTTTTATTTAGACCATTAAGATTTTCTAAAACGACTGTGATCCCAGCTTCTCCCAATTCTCTAGTCAGCTCTTTTGGAGCACCCATTTTTAAAATTTTACCATTATCAATGATTGCAACATTTTCACATAATAATTCTGCTTCTTCAATATAGTGAGTGGTAAGAAGAATTGTTTTTCCTCTTGAATGTAAATCTTGTAAATATTTCCATAGATCTCTGCGAAGTTCAACATCTACTCCTGCAGTAGGTTCATCTAAGATCAAAATTTCTGGATCATGAACCAGCGCTTTTGCAATCTGAAACCTTCTTTTCATTCCTCCAGATAATTGACGAAGCCTAGAATTACGTTTACTGCTTAACCCTAATCGATTCAGTAGAGAATCAACCAGCGCTTTTGCATCTTTTGGCTTTATCCCATAATAACCAGCTTGGAAAAAGAGCAATTTTTCGATAGGGAAAAACCAATCAACAGAAAATTCTTGTGCAGCAATTCCAATTTTAGATCTGGTATATCGAAAATCTTTTATTGTGTCTTTTCCAAAGACTTTTGTAGACCCACTTTCTTTAAAAACTAATCCAGTTAAAATGTTTATGGTTGTTGTCTTTCCAGCGCCATTCGGTCCAAGTAAACCAAAAAATTCCCCTTTTTTAATTGAAATATTAACGCCATTAAGTGCTTTCAACTCTCCATAGGATTTGGTTAATCCTTTTATATCGATTGCTGGAGTTCCCATCTTATTTAGTTAAAACCAATATGTTGTTCAAACGGTGACGGAAAATCAAAACCTTCTGCGCCTGGGAAATGAGCTATGGAAACGATGAAATTCCAAGGAATTAATATTGACGCTACTATTTTTTTTGTTTTTTCTTTGTTTTCATCCTTAAGGTTAGGAACCAGGAATCCTGGGTGATGAATCCACATCCCATTCTCGTCATAGCCTTCTACTTTAACAAAAATTTTATCTTGATCAATACCAATTTTTTTTAATGGTTCGTGGTTATCTAAAACTAGCAAAATAAGATCTCCCACTACTTTTTCTATTTTCATCATAGTTTTATTCTTTTAATTAGATATAAATTTATAAACGACACCTATGTAATCTACTACATATAGTTCACCAAGATTGTCTTCACCAAATGAAGAGATGGTTATTGGAAAGCTTTGGCTGTTTTTTTCTAATTCTTTCTTAATATTCTTTATGATTGGCTTTCCGTTTTTATTTTTATTTAATACCCAGATTTGGTTTGAGCAATGGTCACCAAAAACATAAGACCCGTATAAGGTATAGTGCTTATCACCTCTATACACATAGCCTCCTACAACTGCACAACCATATGTTTCTTGATTTCCCATGTTTATTAATTTTTTTATATATGCTACATTATTTGGATATTCAAAAACCGGCATAATTAGTCCAGTTGTATCGCAAAAGGTTTCTTGATCAAAACAATGGTTTCCTTCCATAAGGTTCCAACCAAAGTTTGCATTTTTTGATACACCCCAACTATTCCAATTGATTTCTTGCCAAGATTTCTTGCTAATATCTGGGACTAGGAAATCATTCGTTAATTTATCAAAGGAAAACCGTCGAGGACTTTGTAGGCCAAAACAAAATATTTCTGACTTTTTATAAAAATTGTTAAAGAAAGGATTGTCAGGTGGAATAACATATGGGAAGTTATTGTCTACGTTTATTCTGATTATTTTCCCATAAAAATTTGTAAAGTTTACAGAATTGCTAACAGTAGATTGATAATTGACACTATCTCCAAATGAGATGTATAAAAAATGATCCTTTGGCCCAAAGGTTAAGTGTCCACTGATGTTATAATTGCTTGCTTTTGGTAACTTCATTATAATCTTCTCTGAGTTTTTATTCGCAACTTCAATATTTTCTGTAATATTAAATCTTGAAACGATAGAGCTATCATTTTTATTTATATAGCTTAAATAAAAAAAACCATTTTGTTTGTAATTTGGATGAAAAGCAAGTCCTAACAAGCCTCCAGGGTTTTGCGATCCATTAACTTGACTAGAAATATCAAGAAAAGGTTCTTTAAGCGTATTCCCATTTTTTATAATTTGGATAAATCCGCTTTGATTTAATACATAAAGTCGAATTGAATCAGATGGAGGTTGAGTGATATAAATTGCTTTGTGCGCAACCTGCGAAACTTTTTTTAGCCCCAGCTGTTCACCTATTAATAGTTTTGTTAGAGCAAAGGTTGTGAAAAAAATTATTTTCAATATACCTTAGAGGTTTTTATTTGGATCTAGATTTACAAATTTTAAGAACTCTTGTTCGTTTAAGATCTTGATATCTAGTTTTTTAGCTTTTTCTAATTTAGATCCTGCGCCAACTCCTGCAATTAAAAAATCTGTTTTCTTACTTATTGAGTTAGTGGTTGATCCTCCGTATCTGTTTATTATTTCTTTCCCATCTCTTCGATTAAATGTTTTTAAAGTTCCAGTGAAGACGAAAGTTTTATTTGTTAAAAATTGATCTTTCACAAATTCTTTCTTTTCAATTTTTACACCTTGACGAATGCATTCTTTTACCATGGCTTGGTTTTCTTTCTGGGACCAAAAATCAATTACTTCTTTTGCTACTATAGGTCCGACCCCTTCGATGGATTCTAGTTCTTCAAAGGATGAGTTCATAAAATTATTAAGGTCACTCAGGAAATATTTTTCAAACAACTTTGATATATGCTCGCCAACATTTTTTATTCCTAGGCCATAAACAAATTTAGAAAATGAAATTTTTTTAGAGGTCTCGATTGCTAAAATCAAGTTTTCAGCTGATTTATTACCAAACCCTTCCAAGCTTTTTAATGTTGCTTCATCTAGCAAAAAAATATCTGAAATTGATTTCAAGTAATTGTGATCTACTAAAAGGTTAGTGATCTTTTTCCCAAGCCCATCAATATCTAATGCTAATTTTGATGAAAAATGTTCTATCCTTCCCTTTATTTGTTCTGGGCAAGATAAATTCTTGCATCTCAAAATTGCTTCATTTTTAGATTTAGAGGTAGCGTGTTTGCAAGCGGGGCAAATGTTAGGTATTGTAAAGGTAGAAGATCCATGAGGACGCTTTTTTAAAATTACTTTTATAACTTTTGGGATGACATCTCCAGCTCTTTCAATTAATACCGTATCTCCTATCCTTATATCTTTGCGGTTAATTTCATCTTGGTTATGAAGCGTAGCGTTGCTTACTGTAACTCCTGAAACAAAAACAGGTTTTAGTTTTGCAACAGGTGTAAGAGCGCCAGTCCTGCCTACCTGAATTTCTATATTCTGTATAATAGTAGTCGCTTGTTGTGCTTTAAATTTTCCGGCAATTGCCCATTTAGGAGATCTGCTTCTGTAGCCTAAAATTTCACGTTGCTTATAATTATTTATCTTAAAAACAGTACCATCAATTTCATAAGGGAGATCGTTTCTAATTTTTTCAAGATCCTTTTGGTATTTTTTTAAACCTGTATGTCCAGTAACGGTTTTTATGAGGGAGCTTACTGGAAGTCCCCATATTCTTAATGCTTTCAATAAAGAGTTATGGTCTTTAAATAGTTCTCCTTCAATTAATCCTGCTTCATAGCAAAAAATAGAGAGTGGTCTAGTTGCTGTTATTTTGGGGTCTAGTTGGCGAAGGCTTCCTGCAGCTGCATTCCTAGGATTAGCAAAAACTTGTTCTCCGTTTTTGGTTTGCAGTTTGTTTAGTTTAAGAAAATTCTTTTTTTCAATAAAAACCTCGCCGCGAATTTCGATGTAAGTAGGAATTTCCTTCCCCACATCTCTTAACTTTAAAGGAATAGATTTTATTGTTTTTAGGTTGTGTGTAATATCTTCACCATTATTACCATCACCTCGTGTAGCTCCATGGAGCAGTGACCCGTTAGAATAAGTAAGTGTAACTCCTAGTCCATCTAATTTGGGTTCAGCAACATACGTTATTGATTTTTGATTAAGGGTTTTTTTATTTCGATTATGGAAGTCAAATAATTCATTAGAATTCATTGCATTTGATAGTGATAGCATAGGTTCTTTATGCTCAATTGTATTGAATTTTTTAATAGGAGAACTGCCGATCCTTTGGGTTGGGGAGTGTGACTTTTTATATTGAGGAAAATTCTTTTCTAAAATTTCTAATTCTTTAAAAAGATTATCGAATTCTCCATCTGAAATAATGGGATCATCAAGAACATAATATTTGTAATTATGGTCATTGATTATATCAATTAAGTCAAGAATCTTTTTTTCGTGTTTCATTTGTTAAGACGAGATTGCTGTTTGTAGTATTGAATAGGATCGATTAAAAGTTTGTTTATCGGGGCAAGTTTTCCATTATCATCAATTGGAGCCGCATGAATCCCAGTTATTGTTTTCATAACAAAATAATATTCTAAATGTGTACCAGGAAATATTTCAGGATCATAGGTAAATCGGAATAATCCATGCTTGTTATTTAAATTAAACTCTCTATAGTAATCCATCAAATTTGTTTTAAAAAATAAAGATCCTGATATAATTGAATCTTGTGGTATAGTTGTTACAAAGTCTAAATTGTGTTTTCTGCCTTTAAATAGCGGTTTAGGTGGAGAGTGGAAAAGATATTGGTTTTTAAAAAGACCTGGGTTTTTATCTCTTACCTGATTTTCAATTTGTGCAAATAATATTGCGGAGTGAAAAAAAATAAAATAAACAAAAAATATTTTTGTTCTACTAGACTTTTTAATTTCGGAAAAAGAAAAATAAGGTTTTTTATAGATGAAATGCATTTTTAAAAGTAGTCTTTTTAAACTGAAATTACTGTGTCTGTATGGATAGGCAATTTTTTCTCCATTGAGTTTCATTTTGAGTTTTTTTAATAAAAAACTTTTTAGAGCAATCTAATTTTGCTTTTGCAATAATAGGGAGTTTGTTGCTTTTAAAATGAAAAATGACAACAGCCTGTGTGAAATTAGTCTTTGCTAAATTTGACAACTTATTTATTACTGCAAATGCATCCAACATAGAGGAGTTGAAGTCTTTAACGTTTGCTTCTACTTCAATTTGAAAAACTGTATCACTATTATTAGTAAAAGTATGGTTCCCTAATAATTTAACTTTTGAATAATCTTTATAGTACTGATTTAACATTATAATAATTTGTTCATCTCCATAGCCTTGATCTTTGCATAAAGAAATATTTAAGACAATTAGACAAATAGGCCAAGAAATTTTCATATTAAATATTTATAATTATATTTTCTTATCACCTCAAAATCTACTACTGATACTGCTTAATCAAATTATATTTTGGAGAGTTGCATAAAGCTATATAAAATTGGTACTTTTAGGAGACAAAGAAAGAGTACAATGTATAAATTTGTATTAAAACACTTGATATTGTTAGCATCATTGCTTGCTACAAATTCTCCAAGTTCATCTGTTGTTCGTACAGGCGAAGGTTTCATTGATTATAGTAATAGGGTTATCGTATCCAGAGGAACTGCTTCTATCACCCAAAATGAAGAATCTCGAAACGGATTCAAAATGATTGAGAAAAATTTAAAAATTTCAAAAGGGGAAGCTAAGGCTCAAGCACGAGAAAACATGATGGGGTTAATAAAAATAGTGAATTTTGATGGGCGAACAGTTGGAGAAATAATGTTTGATGATCCTTTAACACAGCGTAGGGTTGAGACTTTAGTTGGCAGTGCATATCAGCAGGGTGAGATTGAATACTTGGAAAGGCAGGAAGTTGCAATTGCTCTAGCAGTTAAGATGTCTGGGCTTGCTGAAATTCTTGTTGATGCAGGTGGACATTTAAATGAAAACATATCTCAGTCTACATTTTTGATGACTAGAAATGCCACTCCGAAGTCTGAAAGAGTATCTGGTGTAATTATTGACGCAAGAAATATTTATCATATTCCTGCAATGGTCCCCAAAGTATTTAATGAAGAAGATAAGTTGGTATATGGACCTCGTCACTACACTAGATCTAGGTCGATCAATCGTGGTCCGATAGGTTACGCTCATAATTTAGAAGACGGCAACGTAAGAAGAAGAGTTGGGAAAAACCCATTAATTATTGAAGCTATGAGCAGTGAAGACAATACTAATTTGACTATATCTAATGCTGACTCTGAAAGGGTTAGAGATGTTGAAAAAAGATTTGGTTTATTAACAAATTGTAAGGTCCTTGTTTTACTTAAATAATTCCTCATCTTTGATTCTATTTCAAGGATTTAATATTAATTTTTTTATTTATTTCAATTAAAAGATTCTCCTATCTATAAGTGTACTTTTTAACGTAAATCTTGATCGCAGCAGGTAGGCATAGAATATGAAAAAAGCTAAACTACAGCTTGAAGATGGACACAGTTTTGAGGGGGACTTAATAGGAGCGGATGGTGAAACTGTTGGAGAAGTCTGTTTTAATACTGGTATGACAGGATATCAGGAAATTTTAACAGATCCATCATACCATCGACAAATTGTAACTATGGCCGCACCTCATATTGGTAATTANGGNATTAACAACAATGATNAAGAGTCAAGCCAGATTCAAGTTGCAGGTTTTATNATAAAAGAAGAAACANTATTCCCGTCNAATTGGAGGTCTACAGANTCTATTGGGANTTATTTANTGAAAAATAATATNACNGGAATTAAAAATGTNGATACGCGGGCAATTGTCTCGCATATTCGGNATAATGGTGCGATGAATGGTATTATTTCTAGTCTNGATTATGATAGAAATTCGCTTAACAGTAAGATTCAAGAGCNCCCTCCTATGGATGGATTGGATTTGGCAAAGGAAGTGTCTTGCNCAAAAAAATATNTGTATAATACAAATAAAAAATTTAAATACAATGTTGCNGTTATTGANTTTGGAATTAAAAAGAATATTCTTCGTATTTTGAATGATATTGGCTGTAGGCTATCNGTTTTTCCTNCAGATGTTACAAAAGAAGAAATTATTGAGGAAGAACCTGATGGNNTCTTTTTATCGAATGGTCCAGGCGATCCATCAGTTGTAACCTATGCAATTAATACTATAAAATCTCTTTTGGGGCATGTCCCAATGTTNGGGATATGTTTAGGNCATCAAATTTTAGCGCTCGCCTTAGGTGCATCAACATTTAAACTAAANTTTGGACATCGAGGTATTAATCATCCTGTAAAAAATATTCATAATGGGAAGATAGAAATAACTAGTCAGAATCATGGTTTTGCAGTAGATATACACTCCCTTCCAAAAAATATNAATCCTACACATATAAATTTAAATGATAATACTTTGGCTGGGTTTGAATGTAAAAATTATGATGTGTTTTCTGTACANTATCATCCAGAATCTAGTCCTGGTCCTCATGATAGTAGGTACTTATTTGATCAATTTANNCAATTAATGAGAAATGCCAAAAAGAACTGATATTGAATCAATTCTTATTATTGGTGCTGGTCCAATTATTATAGGGCAAGCATGTGAGTTTGANTATTCTGGGACNCAAGCCATAAGAGCGTTAAAAGAAGAAGGTTACAGAGTTGTCTTGGTTAATTCTAATCCCGCAACCATAATGACAGATCCAGATCTTGCAGATGCTACCTATATAGANCCTCTAACNNGAGAATATTTGGAATTGGTTATCAAAAAAGAAAAGCCGGATGCTATACTACCAACAGTAGGAGGTCAGACTGGATTAAATCTAGCGTTGGAATTACATACTACTGGATTTTTACAAGCAAATAAAGTACATCTCATTGGAGCGCAGGCAGATGCGATTGAAAAAGCTGAAGATAGAGAAAAATTTAAAATAGAAATGGATAAAGTTGGCATTGATACAGCAAAAGGTGGATTTGTCAATAATTATGAAGATGCAAAAAACTTGTTAGATNCAATTAATTTTCCAATTATTATTAGACCTTCTTTTACTATGGGTGGTACCGGAGGGTCAATCGCTTATAATAAAGAAGAATNTCAGAGGTTGGTAGAAAAGGGNTTGTCTTCGAGTCCAATAAAAGAGGTGNTGATAGAAGAATCTTTAATAGGATGGAAAGAGTTTGAACTTGAAGTAATTCGAGATAAAGCGGATAATGTAATTATAGTTTGCTCAATCGAAAATATNGACCCCATGGGAGTTCANACAGGTGACTCAGTTACAGTAGCCCCGGCAATTACTTTATCAGATAAAGAATATCAANTAATGAGAAATTGGAGCAANCTTTGTTTACGTACAATCGGTGTAGAAACCGGAGGGTCTAATGTACAATTTGCGGTCAATCCGGATACAGGGCGTTGTATAATAATTGAAATGAATCCGAGAGTTAGTCGATCATCGGCTTTAGCTTCAAAAGCTACAGGTTTTCCTATCGCTAAAGTTGCNGCAAAATTGGCAGTTGGGTTNACTCTTGATGAAATTTCTAANGATATTACAGGGAAAACTTTAGCAGCTTTTGAGCCAACAATTGATTACATTGTGACAAAAGTTCCCAGATTTAATTTTGAAAAATTTCCATCTGCATCTGGTCATCTTGGTGTCCAAATGCAGAGTGTGGGTGAAGTAATGTCTATAGGAAGAACCTTTAGGGAGTCTATACAAAAAGCTTTTAGAAGTTTAGAAGTTGATCTTGATGGCTTGGAGCCTAAAGTCTCCAATGACAGTGATCCTAATATAAAGCGATCAAGACCTTTGGATTTAAAATCTTTGCGCTTTCCAACNAGCTATAGGNTATTNAAAATTAAAGAAGCATTTACAAAAGGGGAGAATGTAGAAAGGTTATATGAGCTAACAAAAATTGATCGATGGTTTTTAAATCAAATAAAAATAATTTCGTCTTTNAATAAAAANCATTCGATGAAACAGCTAAAGTCCAATGGTTTTTCTGATGCCCAAATTGGCAAAATNATGGATAAACCAACTGCTGAAATACGATCTGATAGAATAAGTAGATCTATAAAACCTGTCTTTAAATTAGTAGATACTTGCGCAGGTGAATTTATAGCAAAGACTCCATATTGTTACTCAACTTATGAGCAATACAATGATATANAACCACTAAGTGGTAAAAGGGTAGTGATTTTAGGTGGAGGGCCTAATCGCATTGGACAAGGAATAGAATTTGATTACTGTTGCGTACAAGCTGTATTTGGATTGAAAGATCAGGGCTATAAAGTTATCATGATAAACTGTAACCCTGAGACTGTGAGCACTGATTTTGATTTAGTAGACAGATTGTATTTTGAGCCAGTTACTTTTGAAGATGTTCTTAATATAATAGAGTTTGAAAACCCAGAAGGTGTTTTAGTACAGTTTGGAGGACAAACTCCTTTAAAAATAGCTAAGGCTTTAAAAGAAAATGGAGTCAATATAATTGGGACATCCTCTGAAAGTATTGACCTTGCTGAAAATAGAGCAAAATTTGGAGATATTCTGCAAAAATTATCCATTAGATGTCCAAAATATGGAACTGGAGTTACCATCAAAGATGTTGTATCTGTAGCTGAAAATATTGGTTATCCTGTTCTTGCAAGACCTAGTTATGTTTTAGGTGGAAGAGCAATGGAAATTGTTTACTCTGAAAAACAACTAATCGATTATCTATCTCGCTCTGCTGAAGTAACTGACGGGCATCCTATTTTTATTGATCAATTTCTTGAGGATGCATTTGAATTTGATGTCGATGCTGTAAGCGATGGGAAGACTGTTCATATTGGAGCGGTAATGCAGCATATTGAAGAGGCTGGAATTCATTCTGGTGATTCTGCCTGTGTATTGCCTCCTTATAAAATTACTTCTTCCGCTTTAGAGCAGATAAATATTATTACAAAACAGTTAGCTCTTAAGCTTGGTGTAATTGGACTTATTAATATACAGTTTGCATATAAAGATGGGGAAGTTTACGTCCTTGAAGTGAATCCAAGAGCCAGTAGGACGATTCCTTTCGTAAGCAAAGCAACTAATATTCCACTTGCAAGAATAGCTGCACAAATATCGGTTGGTGCAACCTTAGAACAATTTGAATTACAACCCTGGGGAGATAATCGTCATGTAGCTGTTAAAGAAGCTGTTTTACCATTCAATAAATTTCCAAATGAATCAATTTTCCTTAGTCCTGAAATGAAGTCAACTGGTGAGGTAATGGGTATTTCTAAAAGTTTGGGTGAGGCATTTAGGAAAGCTTGCATAGGTGCAGGAAATGCGCTCCCCAGAAGTGGAAATGTATTTATATCAGTTAATGATACGGATAAATTGGATATTATTTCAATTGCTAGAGATTTTGTTGAATTAGGTTTTAAATTGATTGGAACCGAAAACACTGCTAATGTTCTCAATAAAAATGGCTTATCTACTCAATATGTATTTAAAGTGGGAGAAGGTAGACCAAGCATAGTTGATGAAATTAAAAATAAAAAAATTAATTTAGTAATTAACACCCCTATGGGCTCACGTTCTAGGTACGATGAAGAAGCAATAGGGAGGGCTTGTATAAGGCACGGTATTTTAGCTGTAACTACTTTATCTGGTGCGAATGCTGTTTTAAGAGCAATTAGATATCCAACTAACAGTACAAAAGTAAGGTCTTTACAAGAATATCATTCTTAAAGATCTTATTTGCTTATTGTAAAATAATTATATAGAATTTTTACCCTATTCATACAAAATTAATTAAATAGAAAATCATTTAAAATGAAAAATGAAAGTCAATTAGAGGCATTGGGTCAACAGGAAATTTCGGAAGTTGAATTAAATAATGTTATTGGTGCAAATAAAGATCTTTATGATAAATTAAATGAACTACCTGAAATGGAGGCTTTGGATTCTCTTATTGAAGAAGAAGAGGTAAACAGGGATGGGAATAAAAAACCAAAATTTTCAATTGACTTTATAAATAAAATAAAATCATTTTATTATGAAAATGAACTAGTTAGATATGCTAGCTGGGCACTTGTTCTCATCTTTTTATCTACAACTGCATTAACTATTCTTGAATATGATATGTTTTATAATGACATGGTTAGNGATGTTNAGGGTAGTTTTACATTTGGTAGGGATATTCCAAATTGGTTAGATACCTTTTTCCATACATTTTGGTGGGCTATTGTTACCTTTACAACTGTTGGATATGGAGATGTCAGTCCAATTACTCACTTAGGGAAGTTTTTAACTATTGTTATTATGTTATTAAATTTCGGTGTAGTAACCTTATTAGGTGGTGCTGTTGCCTCGGTTTTGGTTGCACAAAGATTAAAAGGAGATGATGACTTGGATGAAAATAAATTTGATGGTCATTTAGTTATAGCCGGATGGAATAAAACTGTCCCTTCTATTTTGAACCTTATAGATGCTAATAAGGATGCTAATTCAGTTATAATTTTAATCAATGAAATGGATAAAGAAATTATTCAAAGAGCAATAGTTTCTTTTGAAAGATTAGAGATTTCACATATTCCTGAGAACTTTACGAACGAATCTGTTCTAAAAAAAGCATTTTTGGATAAGGCAAAAACATTTATGATCTTGCCTGATGCTTCTGGCCTTCTTCCACATGAGGATCCTGATGAAGATAAAACGGTTTTAACATGTCTTACTGCCAAATCAATAGCTGAATCTTGTAATGTGGTTGCTCATGTACTAGATGTAGAAAATGTATCGCATTTACAAAGAGCAAATGCGAATGAAATTGTCATCCCAGATGAACATGTGCCTCACCTCTTGGCAAAACATGTAACAGATCCAGGTGTACCTCAGTTTTTTGATGATCTTATTCTAAAGGAGGAAGAAGATAAAGGCCTACAAGAAGTTAAGATTCCTAAAACTTTAAATGGACAAACTCATAATAAAATATCAGCTTTTTACAAATTTAGATATGGCTGGTTATTAGTGGGATATGCTATCCGTAAGGCAGGCTTTAGTTTAGATGAGCAAATGGGCGAAGGAGGTAGCCCATTAATAAGAAATATGATTAAAGAGCAATTAGATGGAGCAGGGATTAGTCTTAGCAGCGACGAACATGTTGTTGTTGAAATAAACCCTAAAGATGATTACATCATAGATGAAAAACATAGCGCACTCGTACTTAGGTAAAATATGAATCCAACAGCAGAACAAATACAAAAAATAAATCATTTTTCTAAGGTNAAATTAGAATTATGTGNAAAAATTGCTAGCGCTGTAGAAGTTATTGAATGTGGACCAAAAGAAAAGCTTTTGAATGAAGGGGACACAGGGGACACAATGGTGTTAGTATTTCAAGGTCAGGTAGAGGTTAGCAAGGATATGATGGTTAAAACGCCTAGCGGATTTAAAACATCAAGGAAGCCAATTATTCGTCTTGAGACTACTGATCCAAGGCCGAAATCAAAGCCTATCACAGAACCAACAGTTTTTGTTGTAGAGGCTCCAGCTTTTGGGATAGGAGAGTTCTCTCTTGTATTAGATAATGCTATTCGAACTGCTCACGTACACTCTACAACCTCTTTAAAATATGGGGTTTTGAGTCTTGATGACTTTACTAATATTGTTAAAGAAAATCCAGAAATTGGCGGAGCTGTATATTTTGAGGTGGCAAAATCTGCTGTAAATAACTTAGCTACAGCCAGCGGTGATATATCAAATTTAACTCAAGCTTTCTTTTTTGCTCTTACAAGGTAAACTTAATTTTTTAGTTTGAGTTTTTTACCAGATTTTGGTTTGTTAACTTTAAAGTCTAGTTCCCATGCTTCAATTGCATGGTTTATAAGAGTGACTTCATTTTCGTGAATAAAGTCATCTGCGTTAGCTATATCTACATAGCATTCTATAAGTTGACTTAAATTATTATTATCTAAATTTTCTTTAATGTTTATTAATGATTTATCAAATTGTTTTTGCCTTAATTCTTCTGTNTTTAGATCGATAAATTTTGAAGTAGTGAGTCCAAAATCATTGTTGAAAATCTCATTGTTTAATTCAGGAACAAATATTTTATAACTATCAAAAATTATATTTTTTTCTGATTCATCNATTTCTTCATCCGCAAAAAATGCAATACAAAGNAGTGAATATAGAATGTCATTNTTTTTTGTCCATGGAACCGAAATATCTTCTTCATTACTTGATCTTGCAGCAATTTTTCTTTGAAAATCTTCCATCTGTTCCTTATCAGCATCATTTAGATAGCCGTCTTGTCGTTGTCGCTTCTGCATGAGCTTATCTACTTCTAGAGATAAAAACTTTACATCTCTTTGAAGAGCTTCAAGCCTTTTATCCATTAGGCTGAATAATAGTTCTTTAAATGACTCAATTTGATCCTTTTCAGGTGCAAAATAAATATTTAAAGTTCCTCTATCAGTATCTTCCCAGAATTGAGGTCCGAAGATAGATAATAAAAAACACTGTGTGTTTGCATTTGACTTAAATGTTTTCTCATCAAAATAAGCTAGATCATCTAAATAATCTTCTGCGATAGCTTTTGCGAACTCAACTTTATCTACAGATAAGTAAAATAAAGCAAGTCCGATTTGAATTCTTCTGGTACCATTATTACCNCCAAGTATNCCTTTATCNACATCNTCNTTTGAGTACCCTGGAGGTTTGTCAAGTTGAAGGATCATTTTTAATAAATCTAATTGATCTTCATCTTTCCAATGTTTGTTATGAATTAAGACTTGACATTTCTTNAACTCAAAAGTTAAAGTGTCAACAACAAAGTAAAGACCTGGATTTGATTCCGCATTTTTATATATGTCGTTTGCGTAAAATTTGAATTTATCATAGCANTATTTAGCCATGTCTACNCGATCAGCTTTNATGTATTCTTGAATCATATTTGCATAATGGAAAGCAAGATTATATAAGTTTCTTGGTTCATTATTTTTATAGGCATGTTTTATTGCAAATCTAAAGAGGGTATTAAATCGAATATTTACATGTCCAAGAGCGATGTCATCTTTCACTTCTAAGCACGTTTTTCCGATGTCAACCATTTCTGCAGGTATTAATGAAGCAATGTCAAATCTGTCATTTGCAATCATTTTTATATATGCGCTTCCTAACAATCTAAATGTTTTTACTTCGTAGAAAGTTTTTGAATCGGCCATTTCTTTATATTGAATCTCCGTATAAGTACGAAAGGTTGCATTAGATTTTATGGTATCAGTTAAAAGAAAAAATGTTTCATTAAAGCTGTTTTTTTTCCTTATGTAAAGTTGAATTATCTGACTTATTTCACGTATAATTTCCGTTTGAGTCTCTTTAAATTCTGTAAATGCCAAAAGATCATCTAGTTGATCTAGAGACCCCATGATTTCTTTTTGATATTCACCAACAATAGCTTTATCGTTTTTCATAGCGGATTGAATCATTGGTTTCTTAATATCATTTATAAAGGTTTTTATAATTGAAGAAATAGTTGAAACAACATTGCTTGTCTTTGAATACAGTAAAATATAGAAAATATAAGGAAGCGTGAATAAGGAAGCTAAAAATAGGTAGACATAAGTATTTAATACTGAACTAGAAGCTCTTTCAAGTGGAGCAACATAAAACATTATCAATACAGCATGGAGTGACGCGAGGATTAAGAACCAAACATAAATTAGGCTAAGCCAATCTTTTACAAACAAATCCATTAATTTGGGTGAAGACTCAGCAGCAATAGCAATTACAATAATCAATGTTCCTAGAACCATTGCTAAAACCCCACCCCATATTTCTGGAGCAAATGTTAGATCAATTGAATCTGGGTTCGATAGATCAACGTTAAAAGTTTTGAGGAAATATTTGGACACAANTTCAAAGTTATTATAGAAAATAATATCTANAAGAACCATTGTAATAAANACAATGATAAAAGAAATAATCGTTCTATATTTAAATTGTAGGCTATTTAGCCTTACAAGGGTTTGATATATTTTTTCCATTTTGAATGTAGAAAGTTATAATTATATGTTTACGTTAACATCTAAAATTGTAACTATAGAAAATAAATTTTAAATCGTATCAGAAAAAGGAAAAGTATATTTTTGAGAAATCTTGACCCTGAATCTTACAAATTATAATTTATAATGTTATTTAGCTATTATATGGAAATCATTTGTATAATTTAGGCTNTAATAATATAAAGATTAATTAATAAACAAATAATATAAGGTGAGATTATGGCAAACTGGAGTCAAAATCATGATTTAGTTTACGCTTTCGTATGTGTTTCATTTTTAGCAGATGGAGAAGTAGACGANTCAGAAAAAGAAGCTATGCGTGGCAATGTTAAGGTTATGTTGCCTAATGTATCAGATGATGAATATAATCAGATGGAAGCAGAAGTTATTGATAAGTTCATTGACTTAGGTGATGAAGAGNCTAGAATGAANCAGTATGGGGTTTCATTNGAAGCATTAAAAGATGTNTTCACCTCTGATGAAGANCGCTACAAGGTAGTAAAAAACCTAGCNTANATTGCTCGNGCAGATGATTTCATTCATGAAAATGAAATGGCAATGGTTGAGAAAGCGGTTAGTTCGTTAGATATGGTAGANAAGGTNAANTTGGTTAAAACTGANTCTACTCTATTTGTTGATCCAACGTTTTAGAATTAAAATTAAGATTAATCATAGCCCCAGAATATNTTTTCTGGGGTTTTCTTTTAGTTATACCGAATAAGGAATTCTAATGGAAGAACATAGAGAAAAAGGATCTTCAAGAAGAGCGTCAGATAGNCGAGGANAGCATCGTAGATCAGAACATCGCAGAAAATCTAATATTGATGTTGATANCGAAAGAAGAAANAATGTAGATCAAAGAAANGGNTATCAAAGAAAAGAAAATCGTCGTANTAAAGAAGATAGAAGAAGTCGATAATAATAGNATTNAAAAAGGGCAGTTATNAACTACCCTTTTTTATTATCTTTGANTAAGAAAAAGTATTTTTANCAATAAACCCTTTCCATCCCTGTTAAGAAATTGTTGAGTGCTCCNAATGCACTTTCAACAGANTTGGTTATTTCATTCTGCTTAGATTTTGNGTCNGCAACTTTTTTGATAATATTGCGAACAACTTTCCTGTGCCATTTGTCAGCATGCATATGAACAGTAAAGAATTTTAAAGTNTCTTCNTCGTTAATGTTATAAAACTTTTGCANTCCATCTTTTTTTGTTTCTGATATTTCTGGTTGCATGGATTCATAACAATATAAAGCGGCAAGACCGATATGATACTTTTCAGATTTTGATAANTTCTTAAATNTTTTGACCAATTCTTCNGTTTCTTTNATTGGAGCTNTNTCGTNTACATTTTTTCTAGTATTNCCCATTCCTTCAGCAAAACGCATCCATAGTTCTGGATGATTTTCTTTTCCTTGCTCTTCTTCATTTAAATTTTCCAAAAGTAGCTGTCTTGTTTTAATATCATCGCAATTTGAATGAATAGCAGATAAATAGCGTGGGAATNAAGATACATGTTGAAAATACTGCGCTGCATACTCTCGAATTGTTTCTTTAGGAAGCTCTCCTGCATTCCAGGCCTTATAAAATGAGTGGTTTAAGAGATGGTGCTGTTCAATTAAGTNATCAATTTTATCAATAAAATTTTTTTCCATGATATTTCCCTGTTTTATTAAAATATTTTTCTTCTGCAATAATTTATTACCAAGAATTACNGTACTAATTTTGTTGATACAAATAATTATTTACAAGTTGTTTCTATTAANATTNNACAAACTTTATATGGATCCATATTTGCAGAGGGTCTGCGATCCTCTAAGTATCCATAGCCATCATTTGCTGTTTGCATAGGGATTCGAACTGAAGCTCCACGATCACTAACTCCGTATCTAAATTCNTTAATACTGCAAGTTTCATGCAATCCTGTAAGTCTTTCTTCATTGTGGGCACCATAAATTTCGATATGGGATTCGTGGTTTAGTGCTAGTTTTTNGCAAGCAGCTTCGATTACTTTCATCCCGCCTTCTCCCCTCATTGCTTTTGTGCTAAAATTAGTATGTGCTCCTGCACCATTCCAATCTCCCTTTACTGGTTTTGGATGCAGAGTTGCACTTACTCCGTAATCTTCTGATATTCTGTACAGCAACCAACGAGATAGCCAAACTTGGTCTGCAACTTCCANAGGGCCAAGGGGCCCTATTTGATATTCCCATTGCCCGGGCATTACTTCTGCATTAATNCCAGAGATTTGAATACCTGCTTCCANACATAAATCTAAATGTTCTTCAACTATATCTCTGCCATATACTTCGTCTGCCCCAACGCCACAGTAAAATGGACCTTGCGGTGCTGGATATCCACCTTCAGGCCATCCAAGAGGATTCCGTCCCTCGAATAATGTATATTCCTGTTCTATTCCGAACCAACTCTCCTCATTTTTATATTCATCTGCTGTTTTAACCAAGTGAGCCCTAGTATTTGTTTTATGAGGTGTTCCATCTGGGTTTAACACCTCGCACATTACTAAAAGATTATTCCCTCCACGAATTGGATCTAATATTTTATAAACAGGTTTAAGCATACAATCACTATCATTTCCATCAGCTTGGTTGGTGCTTGAACCGTCAAACCCCCATAAAGGTAAATCNTGTATGCTCTTAATAGCAATATCTAGAACTTTTGTTTTGGATCTTAATTTTTGAGTTGGAGAGTGTCCATCCATCCAAATGTACTCCGCTCTGATTTTATTCATTTNTATCCCTTGAAATATTTTTATTTAATTGGAATTTTAATACCATCTTTATAAGATGATAGTATTATTTGTGTTTCAGTTCTAACAACACCAGGCCAGCTCTGAATTTTTCTTAATAGCTCTTCTAGTGTATAAGAATTTCTTGTATTTACTAATAAAGTGTGAGACCCATTTCCAGTGGTACTAAAACATTGTACTACTTCAGGAGTTTCTTCAGCAGCTAAAGTCACTTCTTTGTAATACTGAGATGAGCCTGATATAATTGTAATAATAGCAGCAACATCCAATCCAATTTTAGTTGGATCGATAACTGCCTGGAATCCAATTATTACCCCAGTTTCCTGTAGTTTTTTAATTCTTTCAGTTATAGTTGGGACTGAAACGTTAATTTCCTCAGCAATGTGGCTGGCAGATTTTCTGCCAAATTGTTGTAGCTCATTTAATATTTTACAATCAATAGAGTCAAGTTTCATAGAATTCAAAATTTTTGTTACATGAATTTTATTATATAAAAAATCAAAAATCTATAAAAATTTTAAGCAAACAAAACATTTAATTAAAATATTAAAAGTTTTTAAGAGAAATATCTTATATATTGTTAATTAATTTTTAATATTCAAGCCTGAAAATTCTAAAATAAAACATTTAATTTGTCTATTAATATTTATACTATTTAAGCAATAATGGGAACACCAACAAAAAAGGTAGCATTTTATACATTGGGATGTAAACTCAATTTTTCAGAGACGTCAACAATAGCACGTGATTTTGTAAAATATGGATTTGAAAAAGTTGAATTTGATACTGTGGCAGATTTTTATGTTATAAACACGTGCTCTGTTACTGAAAATGCAGATAAAGAGGCTAAAAAACTAATTAGAAAAGCAAAACGAAATAGCCCGGATTCAAAAATTGCAGTTATTGGATGTTTTGCTCAGCTCCAGCCAAATAGTATTGCAAGATTAAATGGAGTAGATATTGTTTTAGGTGCTAATGATAAATTTGATCTGATAAAATATTTGAATGAAACAAATGTTGAAATGTCGACAAAGGTTATTAGGTCGGATATTGATGAGGTTCATTCTTTCAAGCCATCTTATTCTATGGATGAAAGAACAAGGTCTTACCTAAAGGTTCAAGATGGTTGCGATTATACATGTTCATTTTGCACAATACCCTTGGCAAGAGGTAAGAGTAGAAGTGGGACAATATCGGATACAATAAAAGCTGCAAGAGAGATTGCGAAATCTGGTAATAAGGAAATTGTCTTAACAGGTGTTAACATTGGTGATTTTGGGAAAGGGAATGATGAATCTTTCATAGATTTGATAAAGGCATTAGAAAGTATAAATGAAATAAATCGAATAAGAATTTCTTCCATAGAACCCAATCTTTTAACGGATGAAATTATTGAGTTTTGTAATTTTTCAAAAAAATTCATGCCTCATTTTCATATTCCTCTTCAATCAGGATCAGATAAAATACTTAAAGCTATGAGGCGTAGATATGACAAAAAACTTTATCAAAATAGAATAAAAAAAATAAAAGATATAAATCAAGATACTTGTATCGGGGTGGATGTAATAGTTGGTTTCCCGGGAGAATCAAAGGAAGACTTTTTAGAAACATATAATTTTCTAATAGAACTTGATATTACTTATTTGCATGTTTTTACTTATTCGGAAAGAGCAGATACATATGCAATAAAATTAGATGAGAAAGTCTCCAAAAGTAATAAATCTAAAAGAAGCAAGATGCTTCATATTCTATCTGAAAAAAAGAAGCATAGTTTTTATAATAACTTTATAAATAAAAAAAGACCCATCCTTTTTGAAGGGTTAAAAAACGGATTTTTAGTAGGTCATACAGATAATTATATAAAGACGTTAGTTAAAGTTCCTGTAAGCTATAATAATAAAATAGTTGATATTAATCTCATGCAAAACAAAGGGAATCATATGGTGGGTTATATTTGATTCGACTGAGATTCACTTTTAAAATATATTAAGATGATATTCATTGATAATCTATCTAAATCCTACAATGGTAATTATTTATTTTCTAATGTAACCATTGGTATAAAAAAAGGGATGAGGATAGGTCTTGTAGGAGCAAATGGAGCAGGGAAAACAACTTTACTTCGTATTTTAATAGGTGAAGAAGACTTTGATTCAGGCAATGTTCAAAGTGATAAAAAAACTAGTNTAGGTTATCTCCCGCAAGAATTAATTACCGGATCAGANTCAACAATACTTGAAGAGGCTCAAAAGTCCGTTCCTNCATTAAAAAAGATAGAAGAAGAATTAANTTNTCTAAANNANGTAATCAGAAATGATCCAAATAACACAAGCATTNTNAAAAAAATTGGTCAATTACAACATGAGTATGAGGTNNTGGGNGGATGGTCGATTGAAGANAAGGCNAAAAAAATATTAAGCGGACTCGGATTTANTAAAAATCAATTCAATAAAAAAATNGTAACTNTATCTGGTGGGTGGAGAATGCGAGTTGNCNTAGCNTCTATTTTACTTAAAANCCCCGATGTAATTATTTTAGATGAGCCAACAAATCACTTGGACTTANATGCNACAATATGGCTAGAAANNTTTTTATNAGAGTGGAACGGAAGCTTGGTATTAATTAGTCATGATAGNACNTTTTTNGATAAATCAATAAATCACGTTTTAGAGATTGAATTAAAAAAAGTATTTCTATTCAAAGGTAACTATTCTGACTATTTAACCCAGAAGTCAATTAGAATGGAGCAACAAAAAAGTTCGTATAAAAATCAGCAAAAAAAAATTAAAGAAACAGAAAGGTTTATAGAAAGATTTAGATATAAAAATACGAAATCATCTCAGGTTCAAAGCAGAGTAAAATCTTTAGAAAAATTAGAAAAGATAGAAGAGCCAGAACAAATTAACAAAGAATTGAACCTTATAATTCCAAATAAAGTTAGATCTCCATTAAAAATTATTTCTTTGAATGATGTTAGTAAGAGTTACAATAAAAACATAGTATTTAATAATCTGAAATTTGAAGTAGAAAGAAATCAAAAAATAGGACTAGTAGGGCATAATGGAGCGGGGAAATCAACTTTGTTGAAGTTGCTAGCTGAGGAAATAAAACCAACTACGGGAGAAATAGTAAAGGGGCCAAATGTAGATTTAGCATATTATGCACAGCATCAATTGGAGATATTAAAAAAAGATGATGACATATATAGTTCAGTATCATCAGTGGGAGAAGGAATAGGTGAAACAGAAATAAGAACATATTTGGGAAGCTTTTTATTTTCAGGAGAAGAAATAAAAAAAGCGATAGGAGTGTTGTCTGGTGGAGAGAAAGCAAGAGTTGCATTGGCAAGAATACTTATCTCCCCAGTTGATCTTTTATTATTGGATGAGCCGACAAATCATCTAGACATTAAAGCCCGGGCGATATTAGAAAAAGCATTAAAAGAATACAAAGGATCTATTGTTTGTATTTCGCACGACCGTCATTTTTTAAATGAAGTAACGGATATAACATGTGAAGTTGGGCAAAAGGGGCTAAAAATTTTCAATGGTAATTATGATTATTATTATTGGAAAAAAAATCAGGGATTAAACAAAGATATCGAGGATCAAGTTAAAGATAGTCGATCATTTGATAAAGCTATTAGCTATAAAATAAAGAAAAAAATAAAAAATAGAGAAACCGCAATCGGGCGAAAAATAAAGGCTATTGAGATAGAAATTGATAAGGCCCGGGCTTTGGTTCAAAATAAAAAAAACCAAGATAATTATCAGCTATTATTGAAAGAAACCAAAAAAATAGATAAGCTAGAGATAGAGTACTTAGAATTACTTGAAGAAAAAGAGTCCCTTTTTGAAAAAATTAAAATGATTTAATTTTATTTATATCATAATTATTATCTTATTTTTTATATATGTAAAAAATATTACAATTCATTAATAAGTCAGATAAATACATCCTCTCTAAAATAATAAAATACATTTTTTTACATAATTTACCCTTTAAGAACAGTTTTTATTTTTCTTTAATAAAAATTATCCTCGATAAAATAAATAATATGTAAGCTTTTTATAAGGTAATGCAGGGTCTGTAAAAAAAATTACAGATTAAAACTTAAATTATTTCTATAATTGTAATAAAATATTTACATTCTTTTTTATTGTCTAAATTTAAACTTTAAAATATTTTATTTTAATATTGTAATTACAATCATTTCTTGTAATCAACACATCTTATGCAATAAATTCAGTTAATTACTTTTTCCGAGGTAATACATGATGCGGTATCAAAATATATCAGTGGGTTTCCCATTTTATCTACTGCTAGCTCGTTTGCTAGGAGAGAACTCTTCATTTGGGATATTATAATATGACCTCTAGTATAGATAACAAGGTCGTTCATGATCCAAAAGTAATTAAAATTCTTCAAAAAGATATTACCAAAAGGATTTTAGATTGTTTTAATGATGAACCAAAGACCGCTTCTCAAATTGCAAACTCGATCTCTTTTCCAAAGGATAAAATTTATTATCACATCAAAAATCTTATTGCATTTGATATTCTTTATATCGCTAATAAAACTATTGTTAAAGGAATTGAACAAAAAAGTTTTTTCCCAACTGCTAAGATATTCCTCACAGATAGTTCTGACTCTAGTATTGATGACATTAAAATTAATGATCAGGGTATTACACAATCACCTATTGAAGCAAACATTACAAAAAATAAATCTTTTAATTCTAATGAAATTAGTAATTCTCGTAAAATTACTGAACGTAGGAGAGTGGTAGATCGCAGGATTCTAGTTAGGCGATCTGTTAATTATATACGTCGAAAAAAAGCTACTAATAACTTTTCTAATGATATGCGTAGTGGTATCGAACGCAGAGTTAATTCTGAAAAACGAATTTCTGAAAATCGTAGAAAATTAATTGACCGTAGAATTAAATCTTATTCTTCTCCATTACCTAATTTTAAAAGGTCCGGGTCTTCCAAAAGAACACGAAAAAAACCTCTCCCCATAGAGTTTACAAATACACTCATAAAACTTAATGGAGTTCAAGATGCTATGACCTTTGTTCAGTGTGGAAATCATATCACGTATCTACATTGTATTTTACAATATAATGGTTTCCACATAAAAAAAACAAGTACGTATGAATTACCTATAAGAGTTAAAGGTAGCGTCATAAAAAGCTTGCCTGAATTGGTTATCAATCTCTTTTATCAAAGTTTTCAAGAGAAAGATAAAAAAAGGATTTATTTTGCTATCCATTCAGATGCTTATGAATGTGAAATGACTTATTTAAACATACCTGGTAAGAGCCAGAATCTCTTTGAGAAAAATTTATATAAAACTCTTAGAGAAGTATATGAAACCAAAAAAAATGATATCGTTTTTGATTATGAAAGGCATATAGATAGTATTAATAATGCAACAGTATCTTTTTCTTCTAATCAAAATAAAATTGATAGTGAATATAGTTTTTTAAATAAATCTGGGCTGCAAGTTCGTTATATCACCACTATTCCTAAAATTTTACAAAACATTTATCAGTATTATAATATAAATGATAAGAACGAGTTTTCACTCCTTATATATATAGGACGTTTGAAGACTGATGTTGTGTTTTGCTCTCGTAATCAAATTTTAGATTCTTTGGACTTTCCTAAAGGACTCAATTTTTTCCTCAATAGCATTCAGGATTTGAATAACTCTAATACAAAAAAAGAAGATAAGATTAGGGAGGCTTTACACTACTTATCTTACTATGGCTTTGAAGAACCTAGTCATGAGCCCAGTAGCAATAATATTTTATATAAAGATGCTAAACCAATATTGGAACATGTGATAGAAGGTTTTAGTACTGAGATTAAAGATTCCATTTTTCGTTTTGAAAATTCTTTCACTCAAAAACAAAACTCAAAATCAATTATACAAAAAATGTATATAGCTGGACCAGGAAGTCATGTAAAAGGTATTGATCTAGCGATAAGTAATAAAGTAAAAATTGGAACCAAAAAGCTATCGAACATTATAGAATCACATTTAGTCAATGCAAGTACATCTAAACATTTTAAAAGAAGTCTCTTTCAAAAAAATAATTTATTAAGGAAAAGAGACAATTCTGAAGCAAGGCTTACGAAGCTCAAAGAAAAGATAAGCAGTTTAGAACAAGAAATTGAATCCAATCAAAGCCCAGAAAGCGCAAAATACAGTATCGCGAGATTAGATATTGAGAAGAGCAGAAAAATAAAATCGGTTCAATCTGCAAATAAGAAGCTTATTAGAACCTCTAAAGAGTTTAAATCTTTAAAAAAAGAATTTGAAAAAAATCAGAAAGAATTGCATTCCAATCTAGACGCGACTAAATCAAAACTAGATACTCATAGTGAAATTCTTTTTAATCAGTATAAAGAGCACGAAGAAATTAATTTACGAATATCTGAATTAGACTTTGAATCTGACAAGCANAAGCAGAAAANAAATGANANAAAANTNACTGAAAATATAAATAAAGGGAAANATATTNAATCNGCNGCTCATCAGAGAGCTTTGTTGAATGATAAAAAAGAAAATTNTGAAANTGAAATAGATGNTCTTGAAACCCAATCAATAAAATTTCATGAACTTCTTAAGAATTATGGTTTGCAACTTTCTCAAGGTTATGATGAAATAGAGGAGTTNCAGTATTTACATGAATCTNTAAAGAGTATCTCAGGAGCNTTTAAACAATCATTTCTGGAAAAAATGAAGTCACCAGAAAGTATCGCAAAAGAAGATATTCTTACGTTACAGCAGACCGGATACTTCATAACAAAAAATACTAAACGGGTAGATCAAATAAGAGATTCTTTCAAAGCTGCATTAAATAATAATANTAGTAATCTAAAAAATAAATTTATTGATGAGGATAAGGGATTAGAGGTAAAAGAAAAACTACTAAAAATATTAGATCTAATAATTAAAGCACCTGAAGATCTTATTTATCTNAAAAACCAGTCCANTGTTATNTTAAAAATTAATAATGATATAAATAAAATCACATTAGATAGAGATAAAATGTATGATGAGATTAAAAAATCAAAAATTATAAAACGAGAAAAACAGCAAGCAATTATAGCTGTAAAAAATAATATTGATGTTCAAGAAAAAGATTTAAAAGATAAAGAGAGCATGCGCTTAGAAAATCTTAGTCTATTGAATTATGTTCGCGATTCTATGGAATTGAATGATGAGCTAGAGCACCATAAAAATATTTTAAAAGAATTAAATCCAAGAAAACAGCTTAAGAAAAAAAANCTTAGAGAGATCACTNTAAAAATAAATAANCTAGAAAAGGCGATTGNAAAACANAATCAGTTTTTTGAAAATAAAAACAAACTAACCAATCAGNTNCTCATTTTAGAACAANAAGAAGAAGATACTTTAAAACAGATTTCAAATGCAGAGAAGTACATTAATCAAATGGAAGAAAAATGTATTTCGGAAAAAGAACAGAGCGACAAGATCAAACATGAATTAGCTCCAATAATTGAAGAGAGTAAAAAAAGGAAAGAAGAACTATTAAATGATTTTGATAAAAGGTTCAGGTCTCTAGAGACAGAAGAAAGATTAAAACTTGCGAAAGTAAAGAAAACAAGAAATGTAACAATTAAAATTTTTTTCAAAAAAGAGGAGGACAATCTAAAAAAAGAATTATCAACTCATAAAAAATATTTTCAAGAGGTAAAAAAGAATAAAGAAAAAATTATCAGTGAAAGAGCATCTGTTCGTAAATCTCTGGAAAAGAATAAGAAAGCCAAGTTACCTAAAATTATAAATTTTAAAAAACAGATAAGCTTATTAGAAAAAGATTTGAAATCGGGTAGGAGGCTCCAAGACAGATTAGAAAATCTTGAGATGAAAAAGAAAGAATGGGATACGCAATTTCATTCAGAGCAATCAAGTAGGGACCACTCTATATCAGTCCTGCAGAAAACAATAATAAGAAAAAGCTCAGAAGAATATCATTCGTTTTTAAAAACTGGGTTGGATCGATTTGATAATGATGGTAATACAGAAAAAATAGCGACGAATATGGTGAAAGAAAGTGTTGCTTTAGATGTNGATGAAATTGAAAAGATTGATAAATCTTTTATGCGTTTTAAAAAACGATATGATCTCTTTATGGTTCGATACAAAAAAAATAGCAAAGAGATATTGATCAAGCTTAGGCCTTATGGTGGGAAGAAAAAAAATATATTAAAAAAAATTAGATCTCTTACATCTAAAATGGNATATGAAGAATCAATTATTCAAAAATGGACAGAAAAATTAAATAAAAANAATGAGTCCTTAATTCAAATCGAAGGTGAGTTTTATANAATAAAAATGGAAACGGAAAACAAAATAAAAGATCTAAATTTTCAAATACAAAGCATACCCGGTAAAAAAACCAGAGCAGTAGATGATGCAGATAGAGAGTTACTACAAATTCCAAAGGAAACAGCAAAAGANAAAGCATCATTAATGTTAGAAAAAGAAGAGGCTTTACATNGATTTGATGTGGAGTTGGCTAATCATGANTTGACATCAAGCCTTAATCAGGTCGAAGATAAAATTTTATTTTATCTTGGGGAAATTGATCAAAGCAATACTCAAATTAAAAACTATAAAACTTCTCTAAAAAAAATAAACTTGTCTAAGTTGGAATTGGAATTAAAAGTAGAAAAAATTTCCAAAGATATTAAAAAAATAAAATTAGGACATGGAGCTTNTGAAGAAGTCATTAATGAAGAAAATAAAGGGGATAAACAAACAAAGGATTCTATTAGAGAAGAACCAATTGAATTAAAAAAGAAATTAGAAAGTTTTAAAAAAATGGAATTAGAGATCGAAGAAGATCTAAAAAAAATTGAGAGAGATTATATTACTTCTAATAAAGCCCAAAAAGACCTTCAAAAGCAAATTTCGGATCAATTAAAAATTCTCAAGATCCATAACAGTAAACAATCTACACAGATCCAAATTAATGAAAGACGAAAGGCGTTATTTCAGTTTGAAAAAGATTTAAAAACTAACGTGCAAAAGCTAGAACAGGTTATTTCTGAAATGAGTCGATTTATTGATTCTTTAGAAAATGATCAATCAGAATTAGAGAGCGAAACCAATCTTATAGATAATGACAATAAATTATTTGAAAAAGATTTAATGAGATATGAAAGCTTACTATCCGATAATAAAAGTCATTTAAACAGATTATCCACAGATTATCATATGACTTTAAATATATTTTTAAAAATAAAAAGTTTATATCCAACTTTTAAGATATTAATCAACGAGCGAGTAGCAAATTTATACTCTATTATTGATATAAAAAGTAAAGAAAAAGATTCAATAGAAATTCAATTAGATAGTGCGAATCAAAGTCTAAAAGATAGAAAAATAGAGATGGCAATGCTTGATAAAGAGATCTCAAATATTCATAATGAAATGAAAAACTCTCTAGAAAATTCAATTTATGATAATGAAATAAAAGACCATAGTAATGAATGGAGATGGGAAATCAGCAATAGTAAAATGAAAAGCTATATGGATGTCGCCCAATTGAAACTAAGGGCTAAAGAATTATTTGATGAAATAATTGAGACAGAGCAAGTAATTGCAAAAATGAAAAATGATATATCATCAATGGAAAATGTATTGTCTGAATCAGAGAAGATTAATTTAAAAAAAATAAAGAGTATGGAAGAAAAGTGTACCAAGTTAGAAATACAAATTTCTCAAGAAAAGAGGGAAATA
>NZHK01000045.1 GCA_002691285.1 Fidelibacterota bacterium
AGAGAGTCGGAACGACAGGATTTGAACCTGCGACCCCCACAACCCCATTGTGGTGCGCTACCGGGCTGCGCCACGTTCCGAAAATGATTACTTTGAAATTATTGAAAGAATACTTTTCAATTCATCTTTAATTTTAGAAAGTATTATTTGATCTTTATCGATATTTCTTGTTGAATTACCGTTGACGCTATCAATTGAAATTTTTTCTTTTAAAATATTTCTAGCGCCATCAATTGTGTATTTTTTATCATAAAGAAGATCTTTTATTTTTAAAATTATTTCGATATCCTTCTGACGATAAGTACGATTCCCAGCTCGATTTTTAGGAGGATTGAGCTGACCAAATTCTGTTTCCCAATATCTCAAAACATAAGCTTTAAGTTCAGTGATTTCACTAACTTCGCTTATTGAATAGTAAAGTTTTTTTATGGTAGGTGCCAATGTCAAGTAACTTTATTTACCTAAAGATATTATTTAATATAATTTAGTATTATCTCATCCACAATAGAAACTTATAACTTAGAAAAAATCTTAAATAATGTTGCGATAACCTTAGGAGCGATTTCTAACAATTGTTCACTTTCTACTAGGGCTAACCTTACCTGTGTTTTTCCAATATAAGAATTTTTATAAAATCCTTTCATTGGAGCAAGGAGTACTGTGAACATTTTTTTGTCAATCTCAACTAAACCTTTTTCAGCACAAAAATTTACAAATTTATTTGAATCAAAATTTTCATTAGCTATTTTCTTAAAATCGATAATACAGTAGATTGAAGCTTCAGGTTCAGAAACTATTACACCAGGTAATTCCTCCAATAAAGTGTTTTTCATTTTTTTAAAAAGAGATTTATAGTAAGAATTTTGTTTAAAATACCATTTTTTAATATTTGCGGTTGATTCAGTTGCTAAAGCTCCAAATATATACTGCCCTAAATGGTTAGCACATAAGTTAGCTGTGTATTCTGAAACAGCTTTTAAATGGAAATCTTCACTATCGGTTACAATTCCACCAATTCTTAGCCCGCATGCATTCCATACTTTTGAAGCAGATTCGATACTGACTCTGAAATAAAATTTATTAGGAATTATTTTTGATGGTATTTTCCAAACACTGGAAGGATTATCTTTTGTGAATACCATTGGTCTATATGCTTCATCACTAACTAACCACATTCCATTTTCTATGCATATTTCAGCAATTTTATTTATTGTTTTTTGGTTTAGAAACTGACCCGTAGGATTATCATAAGGAATAATAACTAATGCTGATGGTTCATGTTTCTTAACCATATCTAAAATTTTATCATAATTTAAAGGAGCGAAAGTGCCATCTTCTCTTAATATTCTATCAGTACTTAAAACTGGAATATCTAGTCTTTTGCAAAACTGAAGATAATTTGTATAAGCCGGATCTAGTAACATAATTGGTTTTTTAGAGGAGGGGCCGCAGACTCCTAACATCATTATTTCCATGGAAGAAGACCCCCCATCTGTGATGCTAGTAAAAAGATTTGAGACATCAATGTCTAAAGAAGAGATAGCTTTCAAAAAAGCATCACGAGTTTCTTTTAATCCAATAGTTGAAGTATATGGTACTTTACCTTTTGCGAATGAATTATTATTGGATAGATTTTCCATTCTTTTCCTCATTAAAGGATGGATAGGCAAACTAACATTCCCAATTGCTAAGTTAATAACCTTAACATTTTTTTTATCTTGCCTATTTGAAAATTTAATTTGTGCCTGACGAACTGCTGAGGGCTTTCCGTCTGCAAAATGGCTTGAAAGTAAAGGGTTTTGCATAAGATTTAAATTTTAGGAAAATATGTACCCACGATAAAACGGTAATATTCTATCCAAAACATTACCGTTTTACACCGTTGAAAATTCAATTTTAAAATCTACGCTTCTTAAAAGGTTTTTTATTTCTATTGTTATCACCTCTGGGTTTTTTAGGTCTTTCGACATAGCCTTCAGGCTTTTCCAGTAATGCTTTTCGACTAAAGTCAAGTCTACCTTGATCATCAATTTTTATCAACTTAACTCGAACCTCATCACCTTTTTTAAGTACATCTTCAACCTTTTCAACCCGTCTCCACTCTAATTCAGAAATATGAACCATTCCTTCTCGACCTGGAGCAAATTCTACGAATGCCCCAAAAGACATAATTCGACTTACTGTGGAATCAAACTCCATTCCTACTTCTGGCTCAAAGGTTAAAGCTTTAACCATTTCAACAGCTTCATTGCACTTTTGTGTGTTTTCACCAGCGATTGAAACTAATCCATCATCATCAACATTTACCTCACATTCAGTATCTTCAATGATTTTCTTAATATTTTTACCACCAGGACCAATAAGTGCTCCGATCTTTTCAGGATTGATAGTTAATGAAAGAATTCTAGGTGCGTATTGTGAGATTTCATTTGCTTCTTTCAATACTTTATTCATTTCACCTAGAATATGCTTTCGACCATCCTTTGCTTGGGACAAAGCTTCTTCCATCAAATCAAAGGATAATCCATCAATTTTTAGATCTAATTGAATAGCAGTGATTCCATCTTCAGTACCAGCTATCTTAAAATCCATATCGCCTAAATGATCTTCCATACCTAAAATATCACTTAATACGGCGTGGCGTTGACCATCTGTAATTAACCCCATAGCTATTCCAGCTACAGCAGATTTTAAAGGAGCACCAGCACTCATTAGCGAAAGAGATCCTCCGCAAACAGAAGCCATGGAGGAAGAACCATTTGATTCCATTATTTCTGAAACAATCCGAATAGTATATGGGAAATCATCATAATCAGGTAAAACAGGTTTGAGAGCTCGTTGTGCCAGGTTTCCATGCCCGATTTCTCTTCTTCCTGTAAACCCAATTCTACCGACCTCTCCAACGCAGTACGGTGGAAAATTGTAATGCATGTAATAGGATTTTTTATAATCCTCATCCATGCTGTCCATTATCATTTCATCACTTTTTGAACCTAAAGTTGTAACAACCAGGGCTTGTGTTTCACCTCGAGTAAAAAGTGCAGAACCATGGGTTCGTGGTAAGATCCCGGTTTCAACAGTTATTTCGCGAATGTCAGTTGTAGAACGTCCATCACTTCTCTTCCCGGTAGAAAGGATCTGCTCTCTAAATGCATCTTTAAACTTATCATCAATAATAGACTTAATCATTTTTTGGTGATCTGGAAATGTTTCCTCTAAAGAAGATACAGTTTCAGCCATCAAATTATCTTTCGCATTGGAGCGCTCTTTTTTATCTTTAGTCTCTACAATATCATTTACTTTATTTTCAATTAAGTTATTAATTGCATCATTTAATTCTGAATCTGGCTCTGGAATAATAAATTCATCCTTAACTACATTTAAAGATGAAAGAAGTTCATTTTGAAGTTCAATTATTTCTTTAATCTTACTATGGGCTTCTTTAAGTGCAAGAATCATATCGGACTCAGACATACATGTTGCCTCTCCTTCAACCATTACGACTGTTTCTTCATTACCCGAAACTATTAATTCAAGATCAGAATCTTCCATTTCGGTTCTAGTTGGGTTTACAATATGTGTTCCATCCACACGTCCAATTCTCACACTAGCAATTGGACCATTCCATGGGATTGTAGAGCACATTAATGCTGCAGACGCACCAACGCCCGCTAAGACATCAGCCATATTTTCGCCATCACTTTGTAGAACCGTTATCATAACTTGAGTTTCATTTTTAAACCCTTTTGGAAATAATGGTCTTAATGGTCTATCTGTTAGTCTACTTGTTAATACTTCATGTTCAGCAGGTCTTGCTTCTCTTTTAAAAAAGCCACCAGGAATTTTCCCACCTGCATAATGCTTTTCTCTATATTCTACTTGTAATGGGAAAAAATCTATATCCTCCCTTGGCTCTTTGGCCGCATTTACTGTAGCTAAAACGGTTGTTTCACCTAAACTAACTAATACAGCACCATTACTCTGACGAGCAATCCGACCAGTTTCCAATCGCATTTCTTTTCCAGCGATTGTTTTTTCTACTTTTTGCATTTTCTCTTCTTTTCTTTATGAGTGTCTAGCTATCTAGCCTCTTATGGACAACTCTTTGATTACATTTAAGTATGATTTAGAATTTGAACGCATCAAATATTTCATCATCTTTTTTCTCTTTGCGACTAACATTACAAGACCTCTCCTAGTATGATGATCTTTTTTATGTGTTTTTACATGCTCTGTTAATTCTCTAATACGGTGTGTTAATATGGCAATTTGGACTTCTGATGATCCAGTATCATTTGAATCTTTTCCAAATTTCTTTACGTACTCTTTTTTTTCTTCAATGCTTATAGGCATAATCTCTCCTATTTATACCTGTTGGAAATCTCCAAGCAAGTTTGTTTATCAATATTTAGTTGCTTAATTAAATCTTTTGAGGTGGGAAATTTTTTCTCATCTCTTATNCTCTCTAAAAACTCTACTTTTACTTTTTTCCCATAAAGGNTCACTACTCGATCATGGAAAAAATGAATTTCCATAACAAGATTTTTTTCACTAAAGGTAGGTCTTACCCCTAAATTACACATTCCAAAGGCATTAAGTCCATTAATCCTTCCATGAATTAAATATACACCGATTTTNGGTAATAACTGCCTTTTATCTAATGGNTTAATATTTGCNGTTGGGAAANTTAATTTACGACCTCTTCCTGATCCATGAACTACTTCTCCNTGAATACTAAATTTTGTACCAAGTNCGTAATTAGCCTTTTCAACAACACCTGAAGTAATAAATTCTCGAATTCTTGTGCTTGATATTTCTTCATTTTTATTTAAAACGGGCTTAATTATAATTATCTGAATATCATTTTTTTTACCANAATTCCTTAAATATGATGGTGAGCCTTCTCTTCCNCTTCCAAAATAATGATTGGACCCAATTATTANAANTTTTGGATTAAAAAAGGGAACTATTGTCTGATTCATAAAATTATTAGCCGTAATNCTTGAATATTCTTCTGTAAAATTGATCACATAAACAATATCTACGCCACACGAGTCAATAATTTTTAATTTTTGNTCCAAATTCATAATTAAAGGAAAATTATTCAACTTTTCNTTTAAAATATCTCTAGGATGAGGATCAAATGTTACCACAATCGAAGGNATCCCATATTCTTTAGANTTTTGCACTAGTACAGATAATAATTTTCTGTGCCCAAGATGTATACCATCATAGGAGCCAACTGTTAGAATAGATTCTTTTATTGAAATTTGTTTTTCTTTTGAATAAATGACTTCCATGAATTTTCAAAATTTTCAATTGATTGTGANTGGTTCAAAGTATACTCACCGACTTTAGTCCTTATTAGACTCTTTAAATATCCTATAGTTCCTAGCTTTTCGGAAATATCCTTACCAAGAACTCTAACATATGTTCCCTTGGAACATTCAACAGAAAATGAAATATTTTTTTCATCAAAACTGTTTAAAGAAATCGAAAATATCTTTAACATAACAGGATCTCTTTTTACATAAATATTTTTTCTAGCATACTCATAAAGCTTTTTCCCTGCTACTTTTTTTGCCGAAAACATAGGTGGCGTCTGATTATAATTCCCAATAAAATGTTCCAATGCGCTTATAATTTTTTTTTTAGATAAAATCGGNACTTTCTTTTTTTGGATTACTTTACCCTCTACGTCCAATGTATCTGTAATCTCTCCTAAAAATAAAGTAGCATCATAGGATTTTTTTTCGTCACTTACAAATTTAAGCTTTTTTGTATCTTTTCCTGTTCCAATCACTAATACTCCACTTGCAAATGGATCAAGCGTACCACCATGACCAACTTTTTTTTCTTTTGTAATACTTTTAACTTTTTTACANACATCAAACGATGTCCANCCAACGGGCTTATTAAGAATTATTATCACTTTTATTTTGATCCAGAGNGGTATCTTTTAAAAGGCTATCTATCTTTTCCTGATAAGAGAGCTTTTTATCATTTACAAACTGTATTTTAGGTGTGGTTCTTAAATGTAATTCAGGGCTTAAAAACTTTTTAAATGCTTTTTTNCTTNTATTAATTTCNATNTCTAATTCATNATCTGGTAACTTTTGATTTAAGACAGAAAAAAANATTTTTGCATTTTTCAAGTCTGGAGAAATATCNACATCCGTAAANGTGATGAATCCTAAAGAGGAAAGATCAATATTTTTTATTGCGATCGAACTAATNATTTCAAGAAGCTGTTTTTCTACCCTTTCCGATCTGTTGTATGGCTTGTTAGATGTCAATTCAATTCAAGCTTGCGCTTCACTNNTTTAATTTCATACACCTCGATTATATCACCCTCAATAAATTTTTTCACACCTTCTACACCTATACCACACTCAAGACCNTCCTTCACTTCTTTAGCATCATCTTTATGCCTTTTCAAGGAATTAATCAATCCTTCAAAAAACACCTCTCCATCCCTTAAAACACGAGCCTTTCCATTACGAATAACNTTTCCATCCGTAACCTTACACCCCGCAATAAAACCAATTTTAGGAATTTTNAACTGAGTTAAAACCTGTGCCTTTCCTATACTATTTTCAACTTTATCAGGTTCTAGCATACCCTCCAAGGCTAATGTCAACTCTTCGACAGCTTGATAAATAACATTGTAAGTTCGAATATCTACACCAGCCTGATTAGCTTGAAGTCTAGCATTTGAATTAACTTGTACATGAAAACCTATAATCACAGCTTTTGAAGCTTCTGCTAAAAGGACATCAGATTCTGTTACCATGCCAACATTCTTATGAACNACCTTTATNCCAACTTCGCTNGTCTTAATTTTTTCTAAAGACTCAGCTAAAGCTTCAACAGACCCGTCAACATCTCCTTTAATTATTATAGGAAGNCTTTTAACTGANCCCTCCTTTATTAATGAAGACATTTGATCTAAAGAAAAAGCAATTTTCTTCTGCTCTATTTCTCTTTTAATCCTTTGTCTTTCCCCAGAAATACGCTTGATCTGCCTTTCATCTTCAACAACTGCAAATAAATCAGCCGCTTGAGGGACATGGTCAAACCCTTGTATTTGTACAGCATCTGAAGGTCCAGCTGATCTCATCCTTTTACCATTTTCATTACTAATAGANCGAACCTTACCTTGATAAACACCACATATAAAAGGATCTCCAACTTTTAGGGTACCATGTTGAATGAGGACAGTACCAACCGGCCCTAGGCCTTTATCCAGCCTAGAGTCTACAACTGACCCTTTTGCTGAGCATTTATAGTTTGCTTTTAATTCTAGAACATCTGTCTCTAAAAGAAGTCCTTCCATTAATTTATCTATACCATCTCCTTTTAAAGCACTGATTTCTACATCTTGAATCTTACCACCCCACGATTCTACCAGCACATCATTTTCAGATAACGACCTTCTAACCTTTTCAGCATCTGCTCCTGGTTTATCAATTTTATTAATAGCCACAACCATAGGCACGCCAGCTGCTTTTGTATGACTAATAGCTTCAATGGTTTGAGGCATAACCGCATCATCCGCAGCAACAACTAAAATAACAATATCCGTTACCTGGGCACCACGTGCTCGCATAGCTGTAAATGCTTCGTGCCCAGGAGTATCAAGGAATGTTAATTTTCTATTACTATATTCAACCCTATATGCACCAATATGTTGAGTTATCCCACCGGATTCACCAGAGGCAACGTTTGTTTTTCTAATATAATCTAACAGACTAGTTTTACCATGATCTACATGACCCATAACTGTTACAATAGGAGCTCTTTCCTCAGCATCTTTTAAATCATCTTCAGTTTGTTCAAATGTAAAGAGATCTTGCCCTAAATCGTCAATTTTTTCTGCTACAAATCCAAAATGATCTGAAAGTAACTCTATCACATCCCAGTCCATTCGCTGATTTTTCGTAACTAGCATCCCAAGATCAATACAAGTTTGAATAACATCACTAGAAGTAACATTGAAAATCTTTGACAGTTCTTCTACATTCGAAAATTCTGCAATTTTAATTGCAGGTTTTTCATTTGAATCAACAACAGAATCATCAACCTTAGTTTTACTCTTTCTATATTGTTTCTTTTTGGTTTTTGTATCGATTTTTGCGAGGATTCCTTTAACCTTAGTTTTTATTGATCCTTGCACTTTTTCGTCTTGTTTCTGAATTTTATTTTTATTTTGCTTACCACCACTACTAGATCCAATTTCAGATTGAATATCTGATAAATTGATAGTTCGTAACTTTTTAGATGGCTTGAATTTTTTCTTTAATTCTTTTTGCTTTTTACTCTTAAAGTCCTTTTTTTCCTTTTTGGGAAGAAGATTATCCTTCTTTTGGCTATTCGCTTGCAATTCAAGTTTCGCCAAATCATCAGCTTTTTGTATTTTTGATTCTTCAAGAATTCTAACTTCAGCTAATTTTTGTTCATTTTTAGCTTTCTGACTTTCTTTTTTTTCTAATTCTCTCTGCTTGGTTAAAGAGAGTAATTCAAGCTTTTTACCAGACTCTTGCTGTTTCCTTAATTTTGTGTCGTGTATCTCCTTTCTTACCTGCTCCTTTCGAAATCTATCGACTTGCTCTTTGTCTTTTGCAAATTCATTCATGATTTCTTTATGTGTTGCTTCGTCTACTGGAGACATATGACTTGAAACTTTAATGTTTCGAGCTTTTAAAAAATGTAAAATATCCGTGTGAGACAGATTTAATTCTTTTGCTATTTGAAAAATTCTAACTTTTGCCATGTGAGTTTTGCTCTACTTTTTTATAAATATTAAGATATTACTATTCTTCCTCATCTCCATTTAAGGATAAGCTAACATCACCTTCCAGTTCATCATCTTTATACTCAAAGTCTTCATTAACTTCTCTTTCTACAAAATTTTGAACTGCTTCATATACACCGTCAAGAATATTTTCACTTATTTGACTATTTTTCAAGATATCATCCATATCAGCATCCAACAAATCTGAAACTACTTCAATATCCATTGAACTTAGCAATGAGGATATTTCATCTCCAACACCTTCAATTTCGGCAATAGAAGTTTTTTGATCTTCTTGAATTCTTTCATATTGATTAACACCATATGCATCAATTTTATAATCAGTTAATTTAGATGCTAAATTTATATTCATACCATTTCTGCCAATTGCAGCATCTAGCCCTTCATCCTCAAAAAGAGCAACGCAGTAATTTTTTTCATCATCTATAAAAAGTCTTAAAGGCTTTGCCGGTGAAAGTGCTCTTGTTATAAGAATTTCAGTTTGTTCACTAAAATTAACAATATCAATTTTTTCATTACTAAGTTCCCTTACTATGGCTTGTATACGACTACCTCTCATTCCGACACATGCACCAACAGGATCTATCCTTCTGTCATTTGACCTTACGATAATTTTTGACCGCTCACCAGGATACCTTGAAATAGAGGTTATTTCAATAATGCCATCCTCAATTTCAGGAACCTCTAATTCAAACAATTTATATAAAAAGTGATTATCTGCTCTTGATATAATAATATCAGGACCTTTAGGGGTAACTTCTACAGATTTTATTACTGCTCTTACTGTATCGCCTCTTCTATATCTTTCTGTTTTGATCTGCTCGGATCTAGGCATTCTTAATTCCGCCTGTTCTATATTAACATATACACCGTCTCTTTGAGTTTGATGAACAACACCTATAATAATTTCACCAATCCTATTTGCATAGTCCTCATAGATATAATTCCTTTCGATATCACGTAGCCTTTGCGCAAAAAACTGTTTTGCTGTAGCAACCAATCTACGCCCAAAAACTCTTGGGTCAATAACCTCAACGAAAGGATCTCCTAATTCAAGGTCAATAGCCTCTGGTTCTTTTTCAATTGCCTCAGCTAAGGTTATTTCTATTTTATAATCATCCACCTCTTCTACAATAGTTTTTTCAGAATAAATTTCAATTTCACCTTTATCAATATTCACAATGCAACTACAGTTTGATGAATCGCCATATTCTTTTTCGATAACGTACAAAAATAATTCTTCAAGAATGGTAGCCAGCTCAGATCTTTCGACATTCTTTTCTCTGGCAATCTCAGAAAAAACTTCAATTAGTTCTCTATTTACCAAAACAACTCCTAATTATGTTATTTAAAGGATAATAATATCTTAGCATGTTCAATTTGATCATAAAAAATAGGGATGTCATTATTATCACAATTAACTAGTACTGAATCATCATCTGCAGATAAAATTTTACACTTAATAGAATCAATTTGGCCTTCATTTCTATAGCGAATCTTGACATTCTTATTAATATTTTTCTTAAACTGGTATGCTTTTTTTAATGGTGCATCTACCCCAGGGGTAGTGATTTCGATTCTGCACCCATTCGGATATCGATTATTAAATTCATCGGATTTAATAAGTTTTTTTGTAAGAATAGCTGTGTCACCTAGAGTTACAGTAGCTTCAGAGTCTATTACAACTCTTACAAAACCTGATTCAAAACTTTCCATTACATCGATCAGTACCTGATCTTCGTTCAAGTATTTTTCTACTATATTTTTTATTTTTTCTTCCATACCTTACAAAACAAAAGCGGGCTCTCACCCGCTTTATTAGATAGAAAGTTTAATGAGATAATTTGGACTTAACAAGTCTTTACCCTCCAAGCCTCCCCATTAATTCTTCAGCCTTTTGTTTTTGACCAGCATCTAAATCTTTTACATCTTTAAATTCTAGCAATAACTTATTTGCATCTTCATGATTATCTTGAGCAATAAGATAAAAAGCCTTCCTGAGTTTAAGAGATCTACAATTAAAAGAATTACTACAATTATTTATGGACTTGTCTAAGACATTAATTGCAGAGAATATGTCGTTCCTTCTAAAATGAATATCAGCCAATAGTTTTGATGATGCCTCGTGCATAAGATCTTTGGATTTTGAACCTAAATATGTTTTGATATGCTTTTGAGCTAAATCCATTTCATTATTATTATATTTAACTTTTGCCAAATAGAAAGATGCAAGATGTGCACTAGTTGTTGACCCAAAATCATTAATAATATTTTCCAATTGAAAAGATGCAGTGGTATAATCACCCCTATCTAAAGATATTAATGCTATCCCCAAAGCAGTATCAGCTTCATTATTGTTTATTCGGTTATTCCTTAATAAAAAAGTGGAGAGAAGTACAGTTGCAATAAGCCCCAAAACTACATTAGTATAAAATTGTTTATTCTTTTCAACTTTTGCCTGAAATTGATCTACTGTTTCAAGAAGTGGATCCTTTTGAATTTCTTTCTTTGTAATAGTTTTTTTTGGTTTTAACATATCTAACTTCTAATTTGTACCCTCGGCAGGAATCGAACCTGCATCTAATGCTTAGGAGGCACTTGTTCTATCCATTGAACTACGAGGGCAGATTATCGATTTCCTTGACGATAAAGCCGTGAAATATAGGAGATTTTTTGTTTCCTTGCAATTATTAGAAAAAGGTCATATAAAGTCAAATTCCACCGAATCCGTGACCCTATATGACCCCACTTGGAATTTCTGGATACAAACAACCCCGCGATTAACAGGACTTTTATTATTGTTCAGATATAGGGATGTTAATTCCCCAATATATAATCAATAATAGATATTATATCTAAGCCACTCAGGCTATAGTTTTCATCAAAGTCATATAAATAGTAATATGGATTTCCAGATAATAAATAATCAGAGATTTTCAATAAATCTTGGATATCTATAGAAAAATCAAAATTTACATCGCCAATAAATTCAACTTGAAGGTTTTGTTCTAAAAATACCCATATCTCCTCAGCTGAATGAATATCCATATTACCATAAGCACCGGGCCAATCATGTCCTCCATTAATAATTTTATATAACTTCACTTCATTATCATAAATACAATTATAATAAGTTTCTGATATGATAAAACTTCCATCCAACTGACTAAAGTTTTCTAATGTGTCAACGATGAATGATTGGCATTCATTTTGATCCTGCCAAAAGTCAATAATGGAAGGAATATCCAAGTAAGGTCCCCATCCTTCTGCATTATCTAAATCACCCTCCCATAGGGTTATGCTATCATCCGTACCATGTATTTCAAAAATTGATAATGGTTCATTTGGCTGACAAGAATTATAAATCCATTCCATCATGGTACCTGCAACTGGGGCAATGGCCTGAAATACATTTGATGCCTCACATGCTAATAAATAGCTAAAGTCACCGCCATTAGACATTCCCGTACTGAAAATATTATTTCTACTAAAATGATGTTCAGAGGTCAAGTATTGGGATAACTCTATAACGAAATCCAGATCATCTATTTCATCGGAGTGAAATTCATAGCCAACATTCCAAAATTGGGAACCGTAATCATCATAGGTTCCTTGCGGATAGCAAACAGCAAATAAGTTCGTATCAGCTACACTATTCATGTCAGAGTAACTCATAATGTTTAAAGCATTGCTTCCATATCCATGAAATACAAATACTAAAGGAGAACCTACAGGTAGAGATTGCGGCTTGTATAAATAATACTGCCTACTTATTCCGCCATGATTAAAATTATATAAATCTTGAGAATTAATTGGTTGAACTAATATTCCAAATATTAAAATAAATAGGATGACAGCTGATCGTAAAAAATTAAAACTTTTATAGAAAAACACAACAAAATGTACCTATAGTTCCAAAAATAAAATACCCCGCAATCTGCGTGGTATTTCGTTAAAGCATTTTTTATTTATTTTAGCAACACCATCTTCTTCGTGGCTCTGAACTCTCCTGTTTGTATGGTATAAATGAACACTCCAGCAGCAACATCTTCACCAATATCGTTCTTCGCATCCCAATGAATTGAATGGTAACCAGCAGTCTGGTTTATATTAATTAAAGTTCTTATATTTCGACCCATAACATCATATATTGCAATCTTTACCAATGCATCTTTTGGTAGATCATACCTAATCTGTGTTGTAGGATTAAAAGGGTTTGGATAGTTTTGATACAAGGCATATATGTCAGGGATTAAATTATTATTTTTAATATTTAATATTCCTCCAATATCAATAAATAAAGAAAATGGACCGTTATTAGATGAAACAACTTCAAAGCTATCTGTTACGGAAACATCCCATAAGGTCGTACCACTATTTAACTCATTTAAAAGTAATGCATCAATAAAATGTGAAAATGGAATTTCAATTTCTGAATCACTTGTTTCTATTGAATCAATTAAAAAATCTTGATTATCAAAAGATATATGATATATGAGGTTATCTTCATTTTCATCTTCAGATGTTTCCCATCTAAACAATAATGATTGATTCTCATTATTCTCTTCAATAAATATCTGATAGTTGTTTTCAGGACTTATCAATGAAAATTCCGATGGGGGAAAGTTTATGGTAGAACAGCCTATGCCATACGCACCCATATTCATCCCNTCCTCTCCTGAAGAAGCACANGGTGAGTTTTCAGCNATAGTGTAATCTNCAANTTCTATCATGCAAAAAAGTGGGTNTTGATGAATATTCCCGACTCCTTGCCAACCACCTTGAATATTTGANTATACAATAGTTANTGAATCTGGATGNGATACAATTTCCTCTGGAGAGTCATTCCATAGAATGGAGTTGGAAAATATNGGTTGGGAATTTTGNGTAGATANAATTCCTCCTCCATAGGATGCAGAGTTATTTGATATTGTCACATGATTTAATACGGGGTAAGAAGTCAAACCACAATAAANACCTCCTCCTGAANAAACAGCATAATTATCTGTTATGCTAACATTTTCAAAATTTGGTGAACATAATTCNAAAAAAACACCTGCACCATTATTTGAATGATTGTTTTGTATCACAGAATTGGTAATAACTGGGCTAGANTTAGANATGTATAAACCNCCTCCNGTATCTGCGGAATTGTTCTGGATNACGACATTATTAATAAATGAATTTGAATTACCATTTAAGCAAATACCGCCGCCATTTGTACCACCGACATTATTTTTGATGATAAGATTATCNAATCTAGGACTTGCTGACTCTACATAAATCCCAGCTCCTTGACCATAAACACACCCTATACCATTTTGTATTGTAAAACCGGTAACCCTACAGGTTGAATCAATATTACCATANATAGCAATATTGCAATCNGTGCTNTCACCATCAATTATAGTGTTACTAATAAAGCTAGTATCNCCNGTAGATAAAAATAATGAGCCTAAAACTACATTTTTTCCATAAAGCCAAATATCATCATTATAAGTTCCTGGATGCACCAATATAGTATCATNCTCATTNGCCCGATCATAAGCAAATTGCATGGAAGAAAATGGATTGTTTATACTACCATCATTATTATTCGATCCATTAATTGCAACATGAAATAAAGATCCATTATACAATGGTTCNGGATCACTAAACTCATTTCCAAATACTTCAGATATGTTCCATGATATGCCAGGTATCCACATTTCANCACCNTATTCATAGGCTCCTTGGTCAGGTGCATCACCAATAAATCCATCTGTAATACCATCNACAATAANCCCTGCATCAACAAGATCAGAATCAGGGAGAGGTCTAAAATCATAGTTTTCAGGATCNANTAAAAGATCTTTAATATCCTCGTTAGTTTCATAACCATTCCAATTATGATCATAAACACCTGGAACTGGATAGTCTNGATAAGAACCACTTCGATGTCCTGCAATTTTATTTGCAGCGTTGTTACGAGTNATAGTTCCNTCATTACCACCCTGATCAATCATCACAATGATATCATTTTTATCNCCATTATCAAAAGCTGTATTGTTAAAGAGATTATGCTCAAAACCTTTTATCATAATTCCACCTTGGACATTCCAGATAACATTATGATGCATCNAACCATTATTTCCTGCACCATTACCATCAAATCTCGCACCATANTTTATCGTATCATGGAGCCANTTATATCTTATTTCGGTACCTGGTTGCTGTCCAACCATACATTGAATAAGTGCGCCATCGCTCTGCATNTACCCACTATCTGACATATCATTGAACTCTATGAGAGCTTGATTGCCAGGATTAAGTGTNGCAGAGGCGCCAAGCTTATGCATTNTGTTATTTTTAAATACATTATTAGAACCACCCATCTGTATAGTCGTCATTANNCCATTTAAATCTGTTGCCGTATAATCAATATGATANAAATAACAGTCTTCAATTGTATTGTTNCCTGAATACATCTCCAAAGCAGAACCATCCGTAAATCGAAATGCAGACTTNGATACTTTAGAATTGCTACTAGAGGTAAAGATACTCATCTCTGGNGGNGTGTCNACTACGCCTAGCATTCGTTTATAACAACTAGGGTAAAAAAGATTNCAGCCNTCNACCAAAACATAATCACTGTTTGTNAATCTAAANGTAGTAGCAAAAAATTCAATATTCTTTAATTGGATATAATCTGAATTTNTTATGTCAAAGGCGTATGATTGTACTTTGCCTCGAATTTCAAGTTCATTTGGNTCTAATCCANATGGTGGATAAAGATANAACTCTTTNGTCTCAGGATTAAAAAACCACTCGTTCTCATTATCTAAAAATTCTAATTTACCCTCAAGAAAATAGTCATGATGTTTTANTTTCCAATCTGGAACAGGATCATAGGTAAAAGTGTTACCAGAGTGAGTCAATACCCTGCGCGTCCATGTCTTAAAAGANCCNACATTTAAAATAGCTATTGCATCCACGATATTTAGACCACTTTCAGCAAGNTTTANTTCNCCGTGCGGNTAATCAATCAGNGTCCCATTTGAATATGAATTTTCATCAAGATCGATTGTTCCATGACCCCANTGATCCTCTTTATCCCANATNGANCCATCAATAAANGATGCATTTGGCCANCGTGCCATTATCATTTCAGACCTATCCACAAACAATTGCCAAATGTCAAAATCAATCGTAGTCTTCCAAATATTATCTGAATGCAATACCCATAATGAATCAATGGGNTTTGTGCCATCTAAAACAACTTTTTCATTTAAAAAATTCGTAAACGTAATCGGCAATCCTTCTGAACCACTAATGTTATNGATAAAAATCGTTTCATGATACAANCCTTGNCTTATATAACAAATATCACCTTCTGACATTACCGATGAAGCTTTTTCAATAGTTCTAAATGGCGTGGCTAAACTTGTGCCATTGTTCTGATCATCACCATAAGANATTGCNACGAAATATTCTGTTGAAAAAATAAAGGAAAATTCCAGAACTAGGATAACTTTTAAAATAACTTTCATTGATTTTAAATTTATAATTTGAGGAAAAATTTACTCAAGGTACTCATTGAGAGTTATTCTCAAAACTATTTTAAAGTACTTTCTGCAGCTTCAACAGTATTTTCAACAAGCATAGCTATTGTCATTGGACCAACTCCTCCTGGTACAGGTGTAACTGCTTTTGCTTTTTCAATTACTTCCTCCCAAAACACGTCTCCGCAAAGTTTATAACCTTTCTCAGAGTTATCGTTTACTCTATTAATACCTACATCAATTAGAATTGCATCCTTTTTTATCATGTCTTTTGTTAAATAATTAGGAACACCTAAGGCTACTATGACGATATCTGCAATTTTAGTGAATTTCTCAATATCAGATGAACCGGAATGGCAAAGTGTTGTTGTTCCATTTGCTCCTTTAGTTTTAAGACTAGTGAGTATAGACATGGGCCTACCAACAATATTACTTCTACCTAATACAACCACATGTTTACCACTCAATTTTACTCTATAATATTCCAACATTCTCATAACACCTTTTGGAGTACATGGTATAAACCTAGGAGCTCCTATGGATAAAAGTCCTGCATTTTCAGGGTGGAATCCATCCACATCTTTTTCAGGATGAATAGAATTAATAATGGAATTTGAATCTATATGATTCGGTAGAGGAAGTTGAACTAATATTCCATGAAAACTAGAGTCATTATTAATTTTTTCTATAACTTGAATTAATTCTTCTTGACTACAATCAACCGATAATTTAAAAGTTTCTGTTTTCAAACCTAGATTATGAAACTTTTTAGTTTTCATTTTTATATAAATTTTAGAGGCAGGGTTTTCACCAACTAAAACAGCAGCTAGGCCAGGTCGAATATTATTTTCAAATAACAATTCAACTCTATCTTGAAGGTTTCTGTAAACGTGATCAGATACTTCCTTTCCTGAAAGGATAGTACAATTATGCATTATTTAACACTTTACTGGGAATTATAAAGAATCGTCAATCAATTCAATTAGTGTGGATATTTTCTCTTCAACCTCGCCAGCACCACTATCTTGATCTTTTCGAGCTGTAAACAATTCATCGGTTATATTCATTGCGGCTAATATAGCTATTCTTGTTGAAGATTGAGTAGTAGAAAACCCAGATTGCACTTCAATCATTTTTTCATCTAAATAAGCAGCAATTTTTTTTATATACTCAGCATCTGCAGGAGCTTTTACTGAATATTCTTGACCGTAAATAGAAATTTGGACAGTATTATTATCTTTTGACATAAAATATTAAGTATCTAGCTGATTAATTAAGTTAATAAGATTTTTTACTTTTTCTTCAATTTCAGATAATTTAGAAGATTCTTGAATTGATTTTTTTGTTTCCAAATTACGAGACTTTTCTCTATCCAAAGCTGAAACCATTTCACGGATTTTTAATTCAAGTTCATTTAGTATGCTAAGGTCCTTCATACCCTTAATTTAGCATGAAATTTCTTTTCTGCAAAATTGACAATTTCATTAATAATAGGATTTACATCTGAATCTTCAAGTGTTTTAGAA
>NZHK01000046.1 GCA_002691285.1 Fidelibacterota bacterium
AAATATAAACCAAAAAAGAAAATAGTTCGATTCTCATTTTTTTAAATAAATAATATGCAGTGTATACTTTCTGCTCTAAAATCTGAATCTGAGCCTTTCATAAAATTCTACAATCTTGAGAAAGATAGTAGATTTTCATTTCCAGTTTTTAGAAAAGAGGATCTCTATCTTATAGGAATTGGTGTTGGTAAAAAGTACATCGAAAGCAGAGTGAATGGTTTTATTCAAAAGATGGAAAATTCTTCAATTCAATTTATCAATGTAGGATTAGCTGGGGGTAAAAAAAACATTCATACTATTGGTGATATTTTTATTATCAACAAAATAAAAGATGAAAATTCTAAAAAATTTTACTTTCCAGACATTCTTTACAAGCACACATTTCAAGAATCTGAGGTTTCAACAGTTTGTAAAGAAATAACTAATGGCGGTGATGAATTCTCAGGTTTAGTAGATATGGAATCCTCTGAAATTTTCAAGGTTTGTTCAAAGCTAAGCTCTGTTCATAATTTAATTTTTTTAAAAGTCGTTTCCGATTATATGGATAAAAGTTTTGGGGATTTTGATAAAGATTATTTTTCAACCTTGATAAAATTGAACCTAAAAAAAATAGATGCTCTCATTAAAGATAGTTCTCTAATTGATTATGGGGATCATGAGATCCTTAATGAATACGATGAGCAATGGTTAGTCCAAACAATAAAAACGCTTAGGCTAACAGAAACACAAAGTTTGAAAATAGAAAAATATTTCAAGGGAAAAAAAATCCGAAATCCTGATTATTCATCCCACAATATCATTATAAATCGGCCAGAGAACAAGTTTGAAAGAAATCAAATATTTAAAAAGATCTGTGAAGAACTTACAGCCTAAGTTTTCTCACCTTTACATAGAGAATGAAGCATATGGATATTCCTTATCGAAAACTATCCTTAGAAAATTTTCGAATTCTTCAATCATTGATATTAAACACTATAAGGATGTCTTTAATCGGTCAGGTCAAGACTTTCAAACTCAAAAAAAATCGATGAATTTAATTCTTGCAAAAAAAACTCCACCTTTTCTTTACCCAGTAACGGATATGGTGCAGGGTCATCATATGCCAGGGTTCTTCTATACTACGCCAATGCTTAACTGTTTATACAATTGTGAATATTGTTTTTTGCAAGGAATGTATCCAAGCGGGAATATCGTCCTATTTGTAAATCAGGATGACTTTCAGAAGGCTGTAAAAGTAAAATTAAACCAAAACAATCTTTCAAAAGAGGTTGTAACTGTTTCAATATCTTATAATACTGATTTGTTAGCTATGGAAAACTTATTTCCCATAACAAAAAACTGGATAGAATTTGCTTCCAAGACCAGAAAACTTATTATTGAAATAAGAACAAAAAGTTCAAACTATGGATTTATTAAATCAGTTGTTCCAAGCGATAATGTAGTTCTTAGTTGGACAATATCTCCTGAAGTAGTCAGTAAATCATATGAACATTTAGCCCCTCCACTTCATCAAAGGATTTCAGCGATTAAATCCGCTATGGATAAAGGATGGAAGGTTAGATTATGTTTTGATCCTATTATGAACATAGAGAATTGGGAAAAAATATATTCTGAGTTTTTTATGCATATTTTTCAAACATTAAACACAAAAAATTTATATGATGTAACTATGGGAACTTTTCGAATGAATAAAGATTACTTTAATCGAATAAATCGCAGAAATCCAGAATCAGATATATACTACTCAGAATATGTTAATGAAAAGAATACAGTAGCACTTCCAAAAAACATAAGAAGTCATATAATGGAAAAATTAAAACAAGAATTATCCAAATATATTGTGCCAAAAAAAATTCTAGTATGGGATTGAAGTTTTAAATCATCGTAATTTTAAAGTAGAATTATTTAATGATATATAACAAAATTGAAATTTTAAGATAGTTTTAGAATTACTTTTTTTTTAAGGGCTTTGATTTGAATTTAAAATTAATAATATTTATAGTAATGGTGGTCTTTGTGGTTGGATCACTGTTGCTTGCTCTTTGGTATAGGATGAATGAAGATCAGGATGAGTAAGTTTTTCCTCCTCATCATATTTTTTTCCACGAATTTTCTTTTTTCTCAAAGTAATTTTGAATTAGAAGATTTAAATCCAAACTCAGAATTTTATGGACAAATAATTGGCCCAGCTGATTTTTTAGGTGAAATCAGTATTATATTTTTTGGACATGAATATTGAAACGCTTGTAGGAATCGGTTCGATTTTTTAAACTTAGTTTATAATGACTTACTTGCTATTGGCATAGACGATGTAAATATGATTGGAGTGGGAAAAGACGAGTATAATAGTAGCCTGGATGGTATGATTGATCAAAATATATTACCATGGGTAGAGGACAGGGAAGAGGAAGGCTATCCTGTTTGGGAAGATTACGAAGCGGTACAACGAAGTACATATTTCTTGAATAGACAAGGTGATTTGATTTATCAATTTAATATAACCACTTTGAATCCGGAAGATCCTGCAGATTATAGTTATTTCATAAATTTGATTCTAGACTTTAGAGCAAATAATGGACCAAATGTTTTAAGAGTAAGTGAAGATTATTTATTAATTCAAAATGCAATAGAGAACGCTGATAATGGAGATATAGTATTAGTAGAGCCAGGCGTTTATTATGAGCACATTAGTTTTTTAGATAAAAATATTTCTTTGGTTGCTCTTCCCTACAGTGGATATGAAGATAATACATCAGGATCTGTAGTCTTAGATGGAGGAGGACAACAAGGTAGCGTTGTCACAATCAATAATGGGCAGGATCAATCATCTATATTGTTGGGGTTTGAAATTCAAAATGGATATAGTCCAGATTATGGTGGCGGAATATTAATTGAAAATTCAAGTCCGACCATAGATAGAAATGTTATACATAACAATACCGCAGGGAATTGTGGTGGAAGTGGAGGTGGAATTGCAGTTTTAGGTTCATCTTATCCCTATATATTCGGAAATGAAATTTTTGATAATACAGTTCAAGGAGATTGTGACTGTATATGTTATTTTGGTGGAGGTATTTACGTAGATTCTCTTGCGTGGCCTATCCTTGGAGGTTCTACCACAATTGGAAATGTTTTCTATGATAATTATGCAGATAAGGGGGAAGAGCTCTACAAAAATTTTTCTGCCGATTCATATTTATGGGATCAAATTTATGCTCATCATAATTATTTTGAAGAATGTCCTCCGGATTCTATAGATGTATATCCTTTAAGTGCTTGGGATTTAGAGCACTGTCATAGTATCGATTTAGTTAAAAATGACCCAATAATTCAATTTGGTAATTTTAATTTAAGTCCGAATTTTCCTAACCCTTTCAATCCGATTACCACAATTCCAATTTCTATTTCTTACCCTGGCTTTATTAATTTAACAATTCATGATTTGAAGGGTACATTGGTTGATAAATGGAATACCTTTCTTGAGGTTGGTAACCATGTTTTTATTTGGGATGCTCAAAAGTTACCAAGTGGAATTTATTTTATAAAAGTTGAATCAAAGCAATCTTATGATACTCAGAAGGCAATCCTTCTTAAATAAAATTATAGTAATACATATTTTCTCTTTTGTTTTTGCTAGAGAAATCAAGAATGTCTCTTTTCCACATTCTTACATTACTTTTGCAAATGCAAAATTTGATCTTATCTCAAATGGTAATTCATCCAATCGTTATATTTGGTTGCATGGAGATGAACAGACTGCCAAAATGGCTCTGGAATACCATATAAAAAAATATCAAGGTATAGCATTCTTTATTGATAGCAAAACCCGTGAGATACCTTTCCAATCAACCATAATTGATCCAAATAGAATTTTTTCTAGGAAAGGTTCATATTATGCCTTGAGGAAATTCAAACCAGATTGGCCTCCAGGTAATCTAAAAAAGGCTTTGGATATACTTGATGGAGAAAGGGAAGAATTCCTAAATGTCCTTATGCCTGATAAATCTGGATATCTCATTTCATTACATAATAATTTTCGTGGATATAATGTTTACAAAGAAAAAAATAAAAGTCAAAAGATCTCCATAAAAAAAATTGAAAACCCAAGAGACTTTATTATATGCACGGATGCAAATGATTATGAAAGATTAAGTTCTGGACCTTTTAATGTAGTTTTACAAAACAAATTACCAGAAAAAGATGATGGAAGTCTATCCTGGGAAGCTTTGAGAAGGAATGTTAGATATTTAAATGTGGAAACAAGATTAGGTTATCTTTCTAAGCAAAAAAAAATGTTGAAATTTATTGAAGAAGTCTTAGACTAGTTGGATGCTTCTAATTCTTCAAAGATTGATAAAATGGATGCCGGTAATACTGTTTTTTTTACTGCTATTTTTAGATCGAGAAAACTTTGCACATGTTGCAGGATACATTATTCTACTTCTTTTGTATACTGTAATATTAGTTTCAAAAATTCTTCATGCAAAAAAAGAATGGCATACTGATCCACAAACATCCAAAATAAGTGGTGATAAGAATATTCAAAAAATGAGTGATTTTCTTGAAAAGATGGATGCATTAGCTGAAGAAGAATAAATTTAAAATAATGATTGTTAATTTAAATGTATAAAAGGGAAACAATATGGACCAAATTGATATCAAAAGTGTTTTAATCGGTTTTTTAGGATCATGCCTGATTTTTGTATTAATTGCTGCAGATGATTTAGATTCAAACAATAAAAATTTTGGTGACATTGTTGTGAATTCAATTACTATTAAGGATGACGGCCATGGTGGATTTATTACCGCTTATAATCAAGATCAAAAGCGAACACTTTATTTAGGTACAGGAAAAGATGCAAATGGTTATGTGCAAACCTATAATAAATACGAAGAACCAACCGCATATATTGGTTCCAATAGAGATATGGATGGGGTTATTGTGCTGAGCGACCGCTACGGTGCGCTAGGATATACTCAGACTGGTAAGAAATAATTAGAAAATTATTTTAAAATGAATAATGTAAATGTTTTAACAATTTCTTTATTAGCTTTTGGAATAGGTTCTTTTTCATGTACAGAAAAATCTAAAGAAAATATTAAAAAAAAAGGATGGGTAATCGACTTTATAGATGAGTTTGAATTTTTTAATGATAAAAATTGGCAAAATCAATTACTTTGGGTAAATGATGAAGATCAATGTTATGTCAGGGATGGAGAATACAATACCCGTGAAGTTAGTAATGGATCTTTAAAATTGAGACTTGTCAAATTAGATTATGAAAGATCGTGTTCAAGCAATGTTTCAAAATTTGGAAAATATCACCCTGAAACCCAATATGTTTCAGGACGTCTAGCATCTAAGAACCTTCAAGAATTCACTGGAGGTCGTTGGACAGCAAAGATCAAGCTTAATCGTGCTGGTGAAGCAGGGATGTTCCCTGCTTGGTGGATTTTAGGAGCACGCAATAATGAGCCTCCTATCCAGGAGGATGATGAAAACATTTGTTGGCCATTACCAGGATCTGGTGAAATTGATATTATGGAGCATCATGGCACTCACGGTGGTCATACTGGCTATGTTGGACGTAGTATTTTGCCTATCGGTACATGTGATGATGGTGGAGATTGGTGGACTAATCAAGTGAATTTATTATCAAATTTATCTGAGTATAATGAATATTCAGTTGAATGGTTAGGTAATGATTTAGTTTTTCGATTAAATGGTAAAGAAGTTGGTAGAAATATTGGTATTGCTGGAAAACTTCTTGAACCGATGTTTGCTATTTTGAATTATGCCAAAATTAGCAAGGATCATATGGATGGTGAATGGGAAATGGAAGTTGACTGGGTTAAGCATGAAAAATGGGTTGATTAAAACTAATCTTACTTAGGTATATACTGAGCAAACATTAAATATTTCATACTATTTTCAGGATAATTTTATTCGTAAGATCTCGACTTAATTCTCTAATAATTAAAGAAATTTCAATATGTCAAAAAAAATAAATATAGCATTATATGGTTTTGGAAGAATCGGAAGAAACATTTTCAGACTTGGATACGATAACCCAAACTATAATTTTGTAGCAATCAGTGATTTTGGATCCGCCGAAACTCTTCAGTATTTACTAGCCAGAGACTCTATTCATGGTGCAATGGAAGACTCAGTAGAGTTAGATGGAAACTATTTAATGATTAAAGACCAGCGTGTAAGAGTAATTAGTGGAGGCGAGCCGGGTACCATCCCTTGGGATGCTTTACAAGCCGATGTAGTGGTGGACGCTACGGGAAGATTTTTAACTAGAGAAAAATTAGCGCTCCATTTAGAATCAGGAGCAAAACGAGTTCTTTTAACAAGGAATCCAAAAAATGAGATTGATAGATATGTAATACCAGGTATAAATGAGTCAAGTATTTCTTTATCAGACGAAATTATTTCTACAACATCTTCGACAACTCAGGTACTTGCTCTTATGGTGAAAATGCTTGATGAAACATTTGGATTACAAAGAGCAATGATGACTACTGTTCATGCTTATACAGCAGATCAGCCACTAGCAGATGTGGCAGGAGCAGATTTAAGAAGAAGTAGATCAGCAGTTGAAAACATTATCCCAAATACTACACAGTCCCCAGATCTCGTCCAAAAAATTCTGCCTCAATTTAAAGGAAAGATTGAAGGTATTGCTTTTAATGTGCCTGTCCCAAATGGATCATGTGTTGATTTAACAACAGAATTGGATCGAACACCTACAATTGAACAGACTAATCAAGCCATTAAAGAATTCTCGGAAAACAAATTAAAGGGAATTGTTGGATATACTTCTGACCCTATTGTATCAAGTGATGTAAGTGGTAGAGAAGAGACCATGGTCTTTGATGAAAAAGCAACAATGATTACAAAAGATGCTTTGCTAAAGACATTGTGCTGGTATGATAACGGATGGGGGTTTTCAAAAAGAATTCTTGAAGTAGTAGATGCATATGCAAAATTAGAGGAGACATCATGAATATAGCTATCAATGGTTTTGGAAGAATAGGTCGTTCAGTTTTTCGAATTTTGAATTCTAAAGAAGAAGTAAATCTTGTAGCAATCAATGATATTTTTGATAANGANGCTCTTACNTANTTACTCAAATATGANACAGTAATGGGNCGATTTCCTGAAGAGTGTNAAACTTGATGGGGANATTCTAAAAACAGAAAGCCAATCTGTGAAGCTTTTAGCAGAGCGTGATCCAGCTTCCTTACCTTGGGGTGAGTTAGGAGTAGATATNGTCATTGAATCNACAGGTATCTTTCGTCAAAAATCTCAGCTTGAAAATCATCTAAAGGCTGGAGCCAAAAGAGTCGTCTTAACTGTTCCTGCAAAAGATGATATTGATTATACAGTTGTCTTAGGTGTNAATGATGATGGATTGTTACCTGAGCATAAAATTGTTTCTAATGCTTCTTGTACNACAAATTGTTTAGCTCCTATGGCAAAAGTTTTAAATGANGCATTTGGAATTGAACTTGGAGTAATCAATACTATACATGCCTATACAAATGATCAAAGACTTGCAGATGTACCTCATTCAGATTGGAGAAGAAGTAGAGCTGCTGCTGAAAATGTGATACCAACAACAACAGGTGCTGCACGAGCTGTTGGTAAAGTTTTACCNGAATTGAATGGAAAGCTTGATGGTATTGCAATGCGTGTTCCAGTCCCAGATGGATCCGTAGTTGATTTTAATGTTCGTTTAGAAAAAGATGTTACAGTAGATCAGATAAATGATGCTGTCTATAGTTCTGCAGAGTCTGGTGCTTTAAAAAATGTTTTAGAATATTCGACAATGCCTGTAGTCTCAACAGATATTATTGGGAATCCACATTCCTCTATTTTTGACGCACCGTTTACCCGTGTCATTGATGGAAATTTTGTAAAAACACTGAATTGGTATGATAATGAATGGGGTTATTCAAATAGAGTGGCAGATTTACTTGGTAAATTGTATAGTTTAGATTAGGTAGTTAGTTCAGAAATATTTTTGTAAAAGTCAAGAACTTGTGGGTTTTGAAGCGAGTCAGTATTATCAATTGCCTTGCCCTCAATAACTTTTTTTACAGCTATTTCAACTTTTTTCCCATTCATAGTGTAAGGTATTTCTTTTGCCTCTAACACTACTTCTGGAACATGTCTCGGAGAGCAAGTTTTTTTNATCATTTTTTTTACCATCTCCACCACTGATTTATTTAAAATATATCCTTCCTTCATCTTTAAAAATAATATAATTCGCTGATCACCTTTCCAGGATTGGCCTACAACAAGACTATCTGAGATTTTATCAATTTTTTCAATGACTCGATATATTTCTGATGTACCAATTCTTACACCTCCAGGATTAAGTGTAGCATCACTCCTACCGTAAATCTTCATACTGCCATTTTTTGATATTCTGATATAGTCTCCATGATGCCAAACTTTTTCAAATTTATTGAAATAGGCATTTTGGTATTTTTGATGATCGGGATCATTCCAAAAATAAATTGGCATGGAAGGGAATATTGAAGTGCAAACCAATTCTCCTTTTTTATTGATAATTTTTTTCCCATTTTCATCAAAAGCATGAACGTCCATTCCTAATCCTCTAGATTGTAATTCGCCTTCTTCAACTGGTAAAATTGGATTTGCCAAAGCAAAGCAAGATATAATATCTGTACCTCCTGAAATTGATCCTAACAAAACATCGGATTTTATATTTTCATATACATATTTAAAATTTTCATTTGATAAAGGAGACCCTGTTGATAGGATTGTTTTCAGTTTTGAAAGATGGAATATATCTTTTGGCTTTAATCCAGATTTTTCACAGGAGTCGATATATTTAGCACTTGTCCCAAAAATAGATATTTCTAATTGATCTGCTATTTCCCATAATTTTTTATTATTTGGATAGAAAGGAGCGCCATCAAATAAAACAATTGAGGATCCAATAGACAAAGAAGAAATAAGCCAATTCCACATCATCCAGCCACATGTTGTAAAGTAAAAAATCGTATCCTCTTTGCTTAGATTACAATGTAGGCGTAATTCTTTCCATTGTTGGATAAGTGTACCCCCAGCAGAGTGGACGATAGATTTTGGAAGTCCCGTAGTTCCGGAAGAGTACATTATAAAAAGTGGATGGTCAAAAGGAAGTTGTTCAAAATAAATTTTATCAGGATGTTTACTTAAAAAATCATCAAAATTGATAAAATCAAAAGAGAGTCTATTCCCCTTTGGATTGTTTATTTGATTTATAATTATCGTCTTTTGTACTGAAGGGAGTCCTTTTAATATGCCGTTTAATTTTTTTAAAGAGTCAAATTCTTTTCCATTATAGTAATAGCCATCCGATGCGAAAATTATTTTGGGTTCTATCTGTTTGAATCTATCCAATACTCCCTTTACGCCAAAATCAGGAGATGCAGAACTCCAGATGGCTCCTATAGTACTTGTGGCGAGCATTGCGACCACAGCCTCAGGGATATTAGGTATAAAACCAACAACGCGATCGCCTTTGCTTACACCTATAGACTTNAGTGAATGTGAAAGCGCTTCTACCTGATTAAATAGTTCGTTGTAGGTAATACTCCTTAGTGGAAGGTTCTCAGCTTTAGCATAAATTGCAACATCATCATTGCGATAGCGTAGTAAATTTTCAGCAAAATTTAATCGTGATCCAGAAAACCATTTAGCACCTGGCATTTTATGTAAATCATCAATTACATCTGTATATGTACTTGAATGAATTATTTCTGATTGATTCCAGATCTCTTTCCAAAATTCAGGAATATTTTTTATAGACCAATCGTGAAGATCTTGATAGGAGTTGATATCCAAATCATATACATTATTTACCCGATCCATAAATTTCATCATATGGGTGTCATTGATTTGATTAGGTCTCCAAAGTATTTTTGCCATTCTAGTGTAAAAATTATAAAAACATTTTTAGGAATAATAGTAATTGCTGTATAGACAGTTCGTTTCTTTTTTTTAATTTCTGCCCTAGCTTTAAAAGGATTTTACATAAATAAATGAAAATAGCATTTCTCACCGCTGGTGGTATAGCACCATGTTTATCCGCATCGATAGCATCTCTTATTCACAAATATAACGATTTATGCCCTAGAGGCTGAACTTGTTGGNTACCTGAATGGCTATCGAGGTCTGCTTNTAGGAGAAAGCATTNTATTCCCAGAATCAGTAAAAAAAGATTTCTCCGTATTATATGATTATGGAGGATCTCCTATTGGTAATAGTAGAGTGAAACTTACAAANATTGAAGATTGTGTGAAAAAAGGATATGTAAAAGAAGGATCGGATCCTTTGGAAGTGGCTGCGAATCAACTGACAAAAGATAACATAAATATTTTACACACAATAGGTGGAGATGATACTAATACAATGGCTGCACAGCTCTCTTTTTACCTAGAAAAAAATGGATATGAGTTAACCGTTGTAGGTCTTCCAAAAACTGTTGATAATGATGTGTTTCCAGTTTCTCAAACTTTAGGTGCTTGGACTGCAGCAGAGCAAGGGGCTATTTTTTTTGAAAATATTGTTAATGAGAATACAACTAGCACCAGGCAGTTAATTATTCATGAGGTAATGGGACGACATTGTGGTTGGTTAACTGCAAAGACTGCAAAAGACTATCGTGATAGATTAAAAAATAAGGTGTTTTTACCAGAACTAATGGTTGAACAGTCAAAATGGGATATAGATGCAATCTACATACCTGAGCAGGATTTCAATTTTCAAAACGAAGTAGACCGTTTAGGGAGTCTTATGGATGAAAAAGATAACATTAATATTTTTTTGAGTGAGGGTGCTGGGCAAGATGCGATTGTAAGAGAAATGGAAGAAAGAGGTGAAAAAGTTCCCCGAGATGCTTTTGGGCATGTTCGCTTAGATGAAATAAATCCAGGTCAATGGTTTGCGAAACAGTTTTCATCTGCGCTAAAAGCTGAAAAAACGCTAGTGCAAAAAAGTGGTTATTTTGCCCGGTCTGCTAAGGCAAATGCTCAGGATCTTGAATTAATTAAGCGTTCTGCATTTTTTGCTGCTGAACAAGGGCTGAATGGAAAAAGCGGGCTTGCTGGTTTAGATGAGGATAATAATAATCAGTTAAGATTAATAGAATTTGAAAGAATAAAAGGTGGAAAGCCTTTTGATTTTTCGTTGGATTGGTTTCAAACAATGACCAAGGATATTGGTCAACAATAATAAAGGAATAAATATGTCATATTCACTTAAACCTGGTGTGGTAACCGGGGAGGATTATAAAGTTTTATTAAAGGCTGCTAAAGAGGGTGGATATGCACTTCCAGCTGTTAATGTAGTTGGAACAAATTCACTAAATGCTGTGATGGAAGCTGCTGCAAAAAACAAATCAGATGTTATAATCCAGTTTTCAAATAGCGGGGGACAATTCTTTGCAGGAAAGAGCTTAACCGATGCATTTGAAGCAAAGGTATTAGGTACNGTTTCTGCAGCTCAGCACATACATTTGCTTGCAGAAAAATACGGAATCTGTGTAGTAATTCATACGGATCATGCAAATAAAGCACTTATCCCATGGGTAGAAGCACTTGTTGGATACAGTGAAGAACACTTTAAAAAAACAGGGAGTCCCCTGTTTTCTTCTCATATGTTAGATTTATCAGCAGAGGAGATTGACTTTAATTTATCAGAGTGTGAACGACTGTTAAAAAGAATGGCCCCAATTGGCATGAGTTTAGAAATAGAACTTGGAGTTACTGGAGGTGAAGAAGATGGAGTTGGATCAGATGATGATATTGGAGCTGATAATCCTTTGTTATATACTCAACCTGAGGATTGCTTGAGAGCCTATAAGCTTCTTTCTCCGATTGGTCATTTTAGTTTAGCTGCTTCATTTGGCAATGTCCATGGTGTCTATAAGCCAGGGAATGTTAAACTAACTCCAGAAATTTTAAAAAATGCACAAGAGCTTGTACAGACCACCTGCAATACGGAAGAAAAACCATTGGATCTTGTTTTCCATGGTGGATCTGGATCTGATAAGGCNAAAATTGCTGAAGCNTTATCTTATGGAGTGTTTAAAATGAATATTGATACAGATACTCAGTTTGCTGTTTCGAAAGCNGTAGGNAAATATGTGGAGGAAAATTCAAAAGCATTTAAATATCAGATTGATCCTGATGATGGCACGCCATACAAAAAGAAATATGATCCAAGAGTATGGCTTAGGGAAGGAGAAGTTTCTATGGTGAATCGATTGGATGAAGCATTTTCTGATTTAGGATCAACTGGAAAGACTTTAGCNGTATAATATAATTGAGTTCGTAAGGATTAAGTCCATNTTTTAAAAGGGTTTTTTATNAGGTTCATATTGTAGTATTTTTCTTGATATGTGACNTCATAGTCAACCCACTCAGGCAAAGAAAATTTTTCTTCTTCTGATTCAAGTTCAATTTCGGCCACTANGAGCCCNTCATTTTGACCNTGGAAAACATCNAGTTCCCAGGTATGNCCTTTGTGTTNTATATAGTNCCGTGTTTTTTCAATTATTCCTTCTTTACAGAAATTTTTAAATAATTGATCCGCATCTTTCTTTGGTATCTTGTATTCAAACTCAAATCTAGAGATTCCAGTTTTATTTCCTTTAATAGTGATAAAAAAATCATCTTTTTTTTGTCTTACCCGTATTACCTTATTCATATCACTTACAATATAACCTTGCCTAATATAATGTGAGTATTTGATTTCATCGTTTGGGATTTTTTTTACAATAAATTTTCGTTCAATCTCAATTGCCATAATTAGCCTTTATATTTATTATTATATAATACAGGAAAGAGGTAGCCATTCCTGGGTAAAATGGTTCCATTCCTAGAGGTGATTGATTTATCAATTTTGAGAGCGTAAACCAGATTGCAGATACAAAAATGGGAAGAATCATCCACCATGTAATATTTTGATTAATCAATCTATTATCTTTTTTAAGACTATATAGAAAGGGTAGAATAAGCCCTGGAATTAGTAGAGATCCAAGAGTATAAAAAAGAGCTATAACCGAAGGTAGTAAATAGGAGATAGTTAAAGAAAAAAAAGATATAATGATTAATCCTTTTTTCATGAAATTGATTGGGCTTAGTGTAGATTTATTGGTCTCTATTCTCCATAAAATATCCCTCCCAAATGTAACTGCACTTACTAGACTTAATGAATCGATTGTAGACATAATAGTAGCTATTGTCCCTACAAGAAATATGCCTAAGAACCCATAAGGAAGCACTTCAAATGCTAGTATTGGATACGTAAGAAGTGCTTGATCAGGTGAAATTGTCTCAATAGCATATAGTCCGCAAATTAGCGTTAGAAAATCAAATATAGCCCAGAAAAAAATAGAGAATAAAATACCTTTTTTTGCAGTATCTGGATTTTTAGCAGCAGAACATCTTTGATAAAAACCAGGATCAATAAATGTCCATGAAGCAATAAAAAACCAAACAAATAAGTATTGTAAGCTATTCCCTCCCAGTGGGTCTAACATGGAAGGTGAGAGTTTATGTATTAATTTTATTGGACTACCATTAGCAATGTAGAGAAAGATGAAAAGGCTTATAAACCCAATAAACATTAAAACAAATTGTATCCTGTCCGTGGCTACAATTGCTGAAAATCCACCATTCCATATGTAAATAATGCTAACCAAAGTTGATATAAAGAGACTTAGACCTAATTCAATCCCAAATAAAAATTGTAAAATGATACCCAGGCTCAAAATGTAAGGAGCAGGACTAGCAAGGAATGATATGATAAGTGCAGAAGTAATCCCTGCTTGTTCTCCAAAACTATTATGGAAATGATCAGGAATAGATAAAAAACCTTTTTCTCTTATTTTTGGAGCTATTAGGAATGCATAAATAACTGCAAAGAAGTAGTAGGGAAGCCCAAAAATAAACCAGGTTTGAATTCCATATAATAAAGTATTTTCTCCTACACCTAAAATTCCTCCATACCATGTTGTGACTAATGTGGCTATAAATCCAACTAAGCTTAATTTTCGACCAGAAAGAATAAACTCATTCTCTGTTTTAAGCTTTTTTTTGAATTTAAAAACTCCTACCCATAGAATAAAAAGAAAGTAAGTTGTGATTATAGCCCAATCTAAAAAATGTAAGGAAGTCATTTCATATAATTTATAATAATGAAGGTCCAATCAGAAGGGGTAACGGAAAAACTAGACCCTATCGCCAAGTTACTTACTCCTTGACTGGGGTAAGTGAGAGATGAATTCTTCAGTGCGTATTTTAAGCCAGTTGTCGTGATTGTTGTTTTGTTAGTGAATGTGAAAATGGAAACTGTTTGATTAGCTTTGGATAAAAAAGTGGAGTGCTCGTTGATGCAAAAAATTAGAGATTTATCCGTATACATCTTCATTTTTACTTTGTCTGAGAAATCCTTCATTATAAAAAGGTTTGCCAAATGATGATCATCCCGACCATAGGAAAATCCAAAAAGTTCCAATTCTTTAATCCCTTGTTTCACACACCAAGATATGCTTTTTTCTAAATCATTTTTTGATTGGTCTTCTAAATAAACTATTGTACTGTTATAGACTTTTTTTCCCTTATCAATAGAATCTAGGTCTCCCAAAATAACATCAGGAGTATATCCCATAGTGATTAACTTATCTGCACCACCATCCACGCAAAAAAAAGTGTTAATTGATTTCAATCTATCTTTAACAATTGGATGCGTTGGGCTAGGGCCATTACCGAATAAAGCATTTGGAGATTCGTACTTCATCTTCTGCATTTTCACATAAAAAATATTAAAAATTGTAATATAGATAAAATTTTATAATGAATTTTAAACTATTAAATTTATCATCTATNATATTATGAATCTNAGAAGAATTTCAAACANACTATTTGANTTTGATGCGCATTANCCAAGAAGCATCATAGCCGCAGTNATATTGCTTACNGTNATTCTTGGTTCAAAAATTTTCAAATTNGAAATGGATCCAGGNCTNAANACTGGANTNCCNAGGGAACATCCTATTGTNAAATCGATGGANAAAATGGATGATTTATTNTCTGGNAGTGATATNGTAATTATAGGAGTTGAATCGGANAGNCTTTTTTCNAATTCAACTTTAACNAANNTNTNTTCTTTTAANGANTCTTTNGCATCNATAAGCCTNCTNAGNAAAGTAACCTCTATTTTTAATCATAAACAAATTATTCCAGATGATAATGGATTTAATATTGAATCTGTTTTAGAAAAAATACCNAGTGATTCTGTTCAGTTTGAGAACCTTTATAAACGTATAAAACAATCAGGTNTGATTGGTAATCTTGTATCAAAGGACTTTAAAACAATGTGCTTCGTAGGCCAAATCAATTCTTCTTTTGAGTATGATGAATTTGAATTTAGAAGATCCGTTTTTGAATTGGTAAATCAATTTAATGGGCCTGAAAATTTTTATGTTTCTAGTCTACCTATAACTAGAGCTACTGTTGTTGAAAGTATGCAACGTGACATGAGAGTATATACACCCATAGCATTGGGTCTTGGTATTTTTTTGCTCATGGTATCTTTTAGAAGTTGGACCGGAGTATTCCTCCCATTCTTTGTAGTAGTAATATCTATAATCTGGACGTTCGGTATAATGGGTTGGCTTGATATGCCACTAGCATTTGTAGGTACATTAATTCCAGTTATGCTTGTTGCTATTGCTAGTAATTATGGCATTCATATCATATCACATTATTTTGAATATTCTAGGGTAGATCCTGATGGGGCTAGAGATCAAATTTTAAAACGTACTATACGGAAGGTAGGGATTCCTATTTTGCTTGCAGGACTAACTACTATGGTAAGTTTTTTATCTTTGCTTTCCCACCTTTTGCCTAGAGCTAGAGAAATGGGTGTGCTTGTGTCTTTTGGAATATTAGTTGGTTTCATTATAAGTATTCTTCTCATTCCTTCCATACTTGTTTTACTTCCTAGGCCAACTTATTTATCCAAAGAAGGAAGTATGACATCCGTGAATGCATTTTTAGTTTCCATGGGTGAATTTTTTACAAAATACAATATCCAAGTTTTATCTATTTTAACTTTGGGTGGACTATGGCTTGGAATGGGAATAAAAGATTTAAAGGTGGATACAAACCCAGACAGCTACTTCCCTCCAGAATCAAGGGTGCGAATTGCAAATAAAAAAATTAGTAAAGCTTTTGGTGGGTCAACACAGTTAAGCATCCTAGTAGAGGGTGATATTTTTGATCCCAATATCTTGAATAACATAGAATTGTTAACAAAGCATGTGAAAAATAAATACAGTATTGTTACAAAGTCTTATTCTATTGTGGATGTTATAAAAAAAATGCACTCAGGATTCAATGGTGGAGATCCTAATTTGGAGGTAATTCCTGAGGACAGGGACCTAATATCGCAGTATATGTTTCTGTACTCCATTGCAGGTGATGGTGATGAATTTGATGTCCTGTTAGATGATATTGAAGACCCAAGTCATACGCAGATACTTCTTCGTATGGAGGAAGTGAGAACTAGCACAATAGCAGATATCGTTGATGATACAGAGCAGTTTATTCAGGCGAATTTTTATGACGATGCTCCAATGGAGCTTACAGGTGGAGCTGCACTTCTAGGAGTATTAAGCAGAATGATTGTTAATGGACAATTATTGAGTTTATTAGTATCCGTACTAATTATTTTTATCATTATGGCAATCGTATTTCGATCTTTTGTAGGAGGCTTATTTGCAACTCTTCCTATGGGTATATCTGTTGTAATGATGTTTGGCCTTATGGGTTATTTAGATATTCCACTGGATGTAACAACGATGCTTCTTACTAGTATTTTGGTTGGAGTTGGAGTTGACTATACCGTTCATTTTCTTTGGCATTTACGGGATCACATAAAAGATGGGGATAATCTTGAACAAGCTATTTCAAATACATTTCTTATATCTGGTAGAGGAATACTTTTTAATGGGCTTTCTGTGGTTGTTGGTTTTTCAGCTCTTCTTTTTTCTGTATTTGTACCTGTTCAGATTTTTGGAACTCTTGTAATGGGATCTATATCTTTTTGTCTTTTTGGTGCATTGGCTACACTTCCCGCCCTTACGAGTTTAATTAAACCGAAATTTTTATTAAAATAAAGTCAATGAATAGAGACAAAAATTTAAGTGGGACTTTAATTCTTCTAACTTTAGGATTTATATTGTTTACAGCAGGATCAGATGGTGGTGCTATTAAAGAAAGTTCAATGACACTAAAGGAAAGTATTCTCAATATTTTTAAGTACTACATTGATTTTGTTGTCATTATTTATGTTTTTTTGTGCTTACAGATTGCCGGATATTTAGAATTAAAACATAGACAAGATTTTTTAACTGTTTCCATTATCAGTATATTATTTACTCCATTTGCTATCTTTTTTATATATCGTAATGAGGAAAGTGATGTGTAAATATGGTTTTCTTTTTTTCTTCGGAGTTTTCCTTGTTGCTCAGGATTTGACACCGGAAGAAATTCTAACATACGTAGCCTCCCATCCAAAACCAGAATCTTCTATTACAGAAATACGATTGGAAATTACTAGAAAGAAGAAAAAGAAAAAAAAGGTCAAAGTTCGAGAGTTTACACGATATAAGAAATTATATAATTCCGGGAAATTCATCTCTAAATCATTAGCGAGATTCCACAAACCTAAAATTGTAAAGGGTACTAGTTTTTTAAGCTGGGTATATAAAAATGGAAAAACAGACCAGTGGTTTGCTCTTCCAAAGATAAAAAAAGCAAAGAAAGTAAAAGCAAAAGACAGGTCAAAATCTTTTTTGAATACGGATTTTACTTATGAGGATTTAGAAAACCGGAGTTTGGGATCTGACAGCCTTTTTAGTTTGGGAAGTGAAACTCTTGATGGAAATATTTGTAAGGTTATTATGGCTTGGCCAAAAGNNAAAAGTGCGTACTTTTGCAGAAAAATTTGGGTCAATAGTCAGTCTTGGAGAATTGCAAAAGTAGAATACTATTCAAGTGAATCTAGAAAAGAGAAAACCCTATATGTATCTGATTTTATAAAGAAAAATGGGTTTAGTATCGCTGGAAAGATGGTGATGGAAAAAGATAATGGGGACAAGACAGTAATGGAGGTTATGTCTTTCAAGCCAGATATAGGATTGCAGGATGAAGTGTTCACTAAGGATTTTTTAGTTAAAAAATAAAATTTATGATGATTCTTTTGAAGTAACAGGTTTGCACAATCAATTTTAAAAGAGAGAGCCCCATACGGGGCTTTCTCTTTTTTAATATCTAATCAAAGCACAGGCGGCAGATAGTCCTGCCCCTGTTCCGATCAATAGAGCTAGATCTCCACGTTTTACTCTGCTATCCTGAACGGCAATTGCCAGTGCCATGGGAACTGAAGCAGCAACACAGTTTCCGTATTTAGAAACAATGTTTATAACTTTATCTTTATCAAACCCACCTGCGGATACATAGGCATCTACCGCCTTACCAGATGCTTGATGAGGAATAATCCAGTCTATATCTTTTTTTTCAAGTCCCGTATTTTTAAGAGTCTTTAGCATCATCTTGTATACTTGTTTTCTGGCAATTTTATAAATCCCTGGACCATCCATAGAGAACAGATTGTCTTTAGTTGTAGTGTGTTTGTCTTGAGGATGTTTGTTGGTTCCACCGCCTCTTACTTCAGTCAGGTTTGCACCGCTTGGCCATGTTTTCATGTGAAAATATAATAATTCGCTTTTTTTTGATCCTGTTGATGGCTCCAAGACAACCGCAGCAGCACCGTCTCCCAAAAGAGATGCGCTCTCAGGTTCAGAAAAATTTCTGCCTCGGGTTCCTCTGTCTGAAGAAATAATTAAAATTCGCTTATATACCCCTGATTCGATTAAAGTGGATGCGGTATGAAAAGCAGTAATAAAAGAGAGGCAGGTAGCATGAATACTAAAAGAGGGGATTCCCTCAAAACCCATTTCTCTTTGAAAAAAGGTAGAGGTGTCAGGGATGGTTTGTTTTGGAACACCAGAGGCGTTAATAATGAGATCAGGTTGTCCAGAATTACCTAGGGCTTCTTTTCCAGCTATTGCTCCCATCTGGTCCACATCGATTTTTGAGATACGTCTCTCAGATACACCAGATTTTTCCAATATCCAATTTTCTGATTTACCAATTAATGGTGCAATCTCTTTAGATGTTTCTATATCCGGAGGAAGATACAGCCCCGTGCCAGTGANCTTTATTTTCAANNTCTTCTCTTTNTAGAAAAAATATTTTANTTCAAATCTAGTATGTGAAAAATCTTNCATTTTATTAAATGNATATAATTCTTTATCNGGATGTGAATTNCTACNGTTTACTGTAGTNACACCAAANAGCCCANNAAGNTTTTGCATNATNGAGTATTCTAGNTTGAGNTCNGTTAANGAACCCGCAACTCCAGATANACCGGNATANTCNGCAATNTCNATCATAGATGTNAGAGAAAGANTNAGTCTATTNTTNTAAAACTTTNTATCNATTACAATAAAGACAGCNNTTTTGGTNAGNATNGCTATTGGNACTCCCATNCCNGGAGTAAAAAAGTTAGATGGNGTCATATTCTCNGGGTCNATNTGAAGATTNGGAATATTTATNTCTTGATCAACNGGNANACTNTNCGAGCTATAACTAAGNGTGTCATGGGNAAAATATTGAGCAGATAGATTAATATNAAAAGGNAGTTCTGTTTCTATTTGTAGGGTNGCTTGCTGGTANACTGCTTTTTCATGNAGAGGATATGAGAAATGGAGNGAATCATAATNNTNTAGCGTTNNATGAACTNGGTCGGNCGATTGTTTTATTTTTGTCTTCAGTAGAAAAATANCCNACATCAAACCTTAGAGTAAACCAATCGCTAAGTANNACACCTCCAAGACCNAAAACATTNGTCTTNCTATANCCATAAACAATATCAACATAGGGGNAAGATATATCNCTACCNCNNCCATANACATTTACNCCNGANAGNTTAAAGGTTCTATCATATCCAGAAAAATAAGAAAGNGANATATCCCCAAAACCTAAGGAATAGGTTCCGTGTATTCCACCTTCANAAGGNNTTCCTGATATAGGGAGAATTTCTTTAGCATCTGGATATACAGGAAGCTCAACAGGGAAATCATCATCACCAAGTGGGATTCGATTGGTGGAGTGTAGCGGTGAGAAAACCATATTTAATTTTAGATTTCCTTTGTAGTAATCCANCGATCCTGAAAGAGTCCCCATTTTTCTCTCTGTTCCACCAAAAAACATATAGTAATAGTCAAGAGAACTGGCATTGTCAATGGGACTATTTTCATCTACACTGCCCCAGGAATGTATCATCTTTCCCAAGCGAAATTCATAAGAGTCTGAGCTGTATGTTAAATATAGTTCCCTCATATCCAGTATAAAGTCCTGNGGGTTACTGCTACCTAAGAAATAGGAATCCTCTCTTACATGGTATTCAAGTGCAATGGTGCTATTTAATAATATATCACCGTGCTCTCTTTCCAGACTCAGGGAACCCATTCTGTAGGGAATGTTGATGAGGGATTGATCTGACTGTCTTGTGATGTAGGTGTAGTCTATATAGCCCGAGAAAAATGTTTTTGGGGATTCAGCAAAATTTTTTGAGAANAAAACAAGACCTGCAAAAAAAGAAACTCTAATAAAAATATGTAGCTGGTTTACCATGAATTTATTTTATGAACATTATTTTTTTAAATTGTGAATCCATGCCATCTGTCAATCGTATGTAATACACTCCAGATGCATGATGCTTTGGTGACCAATGAATGGTGTGAGTACCCCGTGGGTAAACTCTATGATCAGAGATAATATCTATCTCATTTCCTAATATATCAAAAACTCCTATATCCATCCTACGGTCATGAGGGATATGCAAATCAAGATTTACACTAGGATTAAAAGGGTTCGGGTAGGGAGGAGAAACCTGAAATTGATAGGGAAATATATTATTTTTTATTGATACAGTTGCCGTATCACAGTCTTGGGGCGAGTAGACCGGAAACGAATAATAGAACTGATCTAGGCTGAGCGTTAGATGTTCTGTGCTGTCTATGCAGTAAGCGATGTTGTCGCAAAGGCTGTTGGCTCCAATAGCAAAGTAAGGATACCCCCCGTTATCATCATTTATCCAATCAAGATCTAGATCACAAAAACAATCTGGAAGGTTTTCAAGATTATTATTAAATAGCCAGAGGTATGTTAAATTTTCAAGGTTACAGATGGAAGCTGGAACTTCGGGAAGTTCGTTGTATCCTAGATCGAGAAAATATAGGTTTGTTAGATTTCCAATACTGTCCCCTATGGAGGATAAAATATTATTGTTTATGTATAGTGACATTAGATCTGTCAGATTGCTGAAGGACTCAGGAAGTTCCGATATTCTATGCCACTCTAGATACAGTGTCGCAAGCCCAGTCAGGTTACCAAAATTTTCTGGAAGTGTATAAATAGTATCGTTCACTCCGGAGCTGTTACCATAATTACCAGCAACAAAAAATCGAAGTCTTCCATTGAACCACGTTTGAGTTCCAATCTCTAAAGGAGAAATATAGTCTAAATTGTTTTGCGATATAATACTGTCCAAAACTGCTATATCAGCATTGGAGAGACATGTGTCTCCAACAAGAATGGTGAGACTATTGGGCAACTCAGAAAAATAGGTGGAGGTGCTATCGCATTGTGCGTACACCGACTTTGCGGTAAAAAAAATAATGATGAAAACTAATTGTCTTTTCATTTTACTTTAGATAAAGGATCTTTTGAGTTTCAATCTGATTAGAGGTAGTTAATTTAACTACATATACTCCTGAAGATTCATGAATAGCATTCCAGTTACTATGGTGTCTACCTGCAGATAATGTTTCCTGAATTACTGTGTGTATTAGTTTTCCATTTATATTGAAAATCTGGAGCAGTACGCTTTGTTCTTTTTGGAGAGTATAATGAATAGAAATATTTGAGTTGAAGGGATTTGGGTATGGGTTTTCTAAAGAAAAATGGTTAGGGCTGATACTATCAGGGTAATCATTACCAAGCGGATTGGTAAATCCATTGACAGAGATTGTCTTAGCTTTGCCTGGGTGATGAATAGGTTCCACAAATAATTGAATAGGATTGGGGTAGGTGGAGTTTGTTATACTACCAGAAAAAGAAANAGGCTGGGTTGAATAGGGCTCTANTGTAATTTCTATATTCTGAAATTCAAACCAATTTGCATCATCGGTAATTTCTATTCTTAAAGGTAAATGGTATGCACCTTCATTAGTAATAGAGAATGAAATNTCTGATGTNCCNGGTGCAATATATACTCCAGGATCTCCATTATTTTCCATATAATCATTGATTAGAATGCTATATGCTGCCGGGNNTAGTCCTGGTATTCTATNNGCTCTGTAGACAGCNCCATCGGGAAGACTGAGNTTATATAGTCCTTCCCAAACAACTTCNCCCTGACTGTTAATTTCAAGACTGCGGCCACCNCCACCAACTGTGGTAATTAATACATTTCCGTTTTCTAATTTTTGGGCATTTCCAGAAGCAAAACCAAAAAGATCTGGAGACAGATCATATGACCAGAAAAGGCTGGCACTGTTATNATTTATTTCGATTTCAATTGCTCGAGAAATGGGCTGGTCTGTTCCTCTAAACTCTGGTGATAAATTTCCATTATCGAAGGTTAAAATATTTCCATTATCTAATTTTTGTAGGCTATGTTGAAAGCTAAATCCTATTTCAGTACCCAATCCGACCTGACCGGATGGCATTTCATGGCCTAGGTTCCATATGATGTCTCCGGATGGATAGTCAATTTTCGTAATGCGAGACAGATGTCGGGTTGATATATAGATTGCACTTTCACTCTCATCAAATATTACTGCATTCACATGTGTCCAGTCGTAGTGAAGGCTTAGGTAGGCCTCTGTCCATGTTCCACCAAATTGATCATAGTCCAGCATGCTAAAATGATCGAAAGTATTCCAGGACCATACGACTTCTTTCGTATCTTTATCCCACTCAACCAGTTTATCTCCTACCCAGGGAAATTCGATTGTAACACCATCCGCCTGAAATCCTAGGTTTTGAAAAGAAGCAGTCCATCCTCCTATGGGTATGGGCCCCAAAGAATTTGTTTCAACGATTCCTAAATAGTTACCATTTGGAAGTTTGATGATATCATGGTGAAGGAATTCATCATTAGGCTCTTCCCAAATGATTTCATTTTGAAAGGAAATTTCCATTCCTGGTAGGTTATTTTCAGCGCCCGACAAAAGACTGCAGCCAAAAACATTTCCATATTTATTTGAACTATAGTAGACAAAGTTATTNGCTCCAGAATTCCATATTTCTTTTCCTGTGTGATCAATAGCAGCAGAAAAATAATTGAAAAACGCACCAAAAACGGTTACACCTTCCTGGTATTGCGACGGTTCTATATAATCTATTGATGAAGAGGAAAGAGCTTCGCTAGTTGTAAATAAAGAAGGTGTTAACCAGTCGGAGCTATNGTTTGAAAAATTTGCTCTTATCCGCCAGTAGTAGGTTGTTTCCCAGTTTAAATAATTTTTCTCTATATATGCGAGGCTAAAATCTGTTACTTCACTTACTATGGATGAGAAATTTATATCATCAGAAATTTGAAGGTCATAACTCAAAGCACCTGGAACTTGTTCCCACTCAAACANGATATGAGTGTGATTGAGGANAGAACCATCTTCNGGAGCAATCAGACTGCCNTAGGCAAAGGATATGTAAAAGCTTAGTATGATTTTTTTCATAATTTGCNTTGATTGGTTAGTGCTTGATCTAACCAGTTTAGTACTTCTGTCCCTTGGGTAATCCAGGCTCTCTCTAAACCAAAATCTGGGAAACTACCTAATAATTCTCCATTCCAAGCGTAGGTAACTTTTGTATTATCCGNTGACGTTCTATCTAATATCCATACACCTGCAGCGTTAACAAGACGAACATGGCCATCTAGNGATGGAGAANTATTATTTTTTTGCGCAGAAAAAGAGAATATCCAGGAATCATTTTCTTCTAATGTACTATANGCGACTATATAGTCGCGACCATCAAACGGGAAGGGCATATCCAGAATNATATGAACAAGATTTTTTCCTAGTCGATGAGTTTTTGTCACTCTTTCAAAAATATTTGGGTAGTTATCAAGATCTTTAATAACCCGTGCTATTGANTNAATATCATGTTTGAAAACTGTTTCCGCTTTGCTTATAGGGAAGCCCTTGTATTGACACCATTCTATTGTAATGGAACCATCTTGCAATAGATTCCAGTTTTTCAAACTGTTAATATCTCGAAGATCTAGGCCTACGGAAAAACTATGGATAAAAATCAGTAGGGAAAATAATTTCATGTTTTACGTAAGAAATGTATCATATATTTTTTTACAATCGGTTCTGATTTCATTTTCAGTCAACCCAAATTTTTCAAGATCATACTTGTGCCCACTTTTATATTNCCTTTGCTTTTCTGATGTTATTTTGATTTCTTTAATCAATTNATCATCTTTATCNACGTTAAGAAAATCAAGTATANTATCCATAAGAANATCAAATTCACTCATCATACGATCAAAACGAACAATAAACACTTTTTCCTTATTTATTTTTNCATTTTCCCAGTCTTCGTGAAANCTAATCAAAAGTTCAANCAGTGCTCTATAGAGTCTTTTAATAAAACGATTTTTTACTTTATCATTTAGAGACCAAAAATTAAATCTTTTATTTAGTACTCCAGTCACTAAACTCAAACCAGAAGGTATNACACTTAATGGATCTCGAACCATGTACAATATTTTTGCATCAGGAAACTTTTTTTGGAATAGAGGGAGNTTACTACTAAGACTAAATAATTTCCCAATATATCTATCTCCTTTATTTGAAATTAAGTTCCGCTTCCACATGGATTCAAACCACGNAAAGTCTCGAACTGATGTATCTCTTAATTTTGGATCTACCCAATGAAAAAGGTTTTCTTCATCAAACGTAAGAAAAAAACCATAAAAAAAGAAACCATCTAAATATCTAAATAATAAAGAAACGTCGTCTGTTTCAACTGAAGATAGACTCGTTTTGTGAGCTTCCGTTGAATGATGTCTAGCAGGACTAATTTTTTCAAGGATTGGTAATAAAGGTTTTACTAGTTTTTGGATGAAGATAGAAGGATAAATCATTTGCCATAATTGAGATCCATTTCCGATGCTTTGTTTTATTAAAAAACGATGGAGGAAAGTGGTGCCAGACCTTGGGTTTCCAACGATAATTATTGGATCAGTAAGGGGNGCTTTTAAGGATCTATAAAAAATTTGATCAAAAAATCGTCCAATCCNAACAAACAATCGAANAAANANTANAAAAATAGCTGGNAAAANNGGTGATAGCCAAGTGTTGAAATTTTTCCCAAGTATTATATACAACCTTGAAATTCTTTTGAGTGTCATNATTAAAATTATTGTAAGTTTATTTGTTGTTAATTAGATAGAAAGCAATCCTCAGTGAAGTTGTTTTTAATATTTTTAAAAATAGTTGATTAGATTTTTAATAAAAATGATGAAAAAATTTACCATATTTCTCNNNAGTATACTTAGTTTATTAATTGGACAAGCTTTTGAAGGTATGACANTATTCTCACCTGCTCAAGGTGGAGGCGGAGGTGGAGGGACCTTCTATTCTTATTTAATTGATAATGAACTCAATGAAATTAATGTATGGACTCATCCTCGAGGNGCTGCAAGTATGCCTTATTTACTAGAGGANAGCACACTTATCTATCCATATCGAGTACAGAATGTTTCCATGAACNCAGGAGGAGTGGGTGGAGGAATATCTAAATATTCATGGGATGGTGAACTCCTTTGGAGCTATGAAATTGCAAATAATACATACCAACATCACCACGATGTAGAGCCGCTTCCCAATGGGAANATTCTTGTAATTGTCTGGGAAAGAAAAACTGCAAANGAGGCCTATGCTGCTGGGAGGCAAACAATTGATAATTCANTNAANGAGATGTGGGCTGAGGCAGTTTTAGAAATTGAGCCAGTAGGCAGTAATGATGCCAACATAGTTTGGGAGTGGCACATATGGGANCATTTGGTTCAAGATGTGAATCCAGAATTACCAAATTACGGAGTAGTATCAGATCACCCGGAACTTCAGGATGTAAACTATGGAACAGTAGGAAGTAACGGGGGTCCAGGAGGATCTAATGCTGATTGGAAGCATTTTAATGCCATTGCATACAATGAAGAGCTTGATCAAATAGCACTTTCTTCAAGGCACCATGATGAAATTTATATTATCGATCATAGCACAACTACTGAAGAGGCGTCAGGACA
>NZHK01000047.1 GCA_002691285.1 Fidelibacterota bacterium
TATCCTTTTATTCCTTTACCAAGATATTTTGCCAAAGCCAACATTCCAGCGTGTTTACCACTACAATTATTGTGTATTGAAGAAGCAAATTTACTTGCTTTAACTAAACTATATCGTGTTTTTTTATCTGATGGAGCATGAGCACCACATTCATAATCTTCAATATTTAGATCCATCTTTTTTAGCATTGAGATAGCTGTATTCGTATGGACTTGTTCTCCTTGATGAGATGCACACATAAGTGCAATTTCCTCATTGCTAAAATTTACTGAATCTACAGCGCCCGTCTTGATGGAAGCTGCTGCTTGAAACGGTTTTAAAGAAGATCGAATGCATGTTAAATAATTGGGATCCCCAGAAGAAAAAAAAATCTGCCCATTTTCATCTACAGCAACAGCAAAAGCTACATGTATACTTTCTGTAAGATCTCCACGAGTTACCCTACAAGATATAGCCATACGATCTAGTGTAACATTTTTGAGACAAATTCAAATTTAAATCCTTCTTTTTGTAACTCAGGTATATGTTTTTTAAGGACGTTTAGGGTTTTCGGTTTTACATGACCAATACCAATTGCAAAACCATTTTCTTTCGATTTTTTAACTAACTTCATTAATTGCTGTGCAATCTTTTCCTCATCATCTTCGTTATCTAAAAACACATTTCTACTAGCTGTTGGGACCTCAAAAATTTCCATTGTTGTTTCCCCAATGGTTTCAACAGTTGTCCTACTATCAACAAAAAACTTGTTTATATCTTTTAATGTCCTAGCGATAGTTGACATGACTCGTTGATCTGCTGAGGCTTTTGATCCTTGATGATTATTCATACCAACCGCTACAGGAATTTGATTGAAGGCATTTCTCACCCTTCTTTCAATGGTTCCAACGTCCATATCTGTTTTCAAAACAAATTCTTCTTCTCCATATGTTTTCCCAGTGTTTTCCATTGGCATATGAACGATTACTTCAAAACCAGCTGTTTTGGCTTTTTCACTAAAAAAATAGCTGTGCTCGTGACCAGGTATTACAGCATAGGTCAAATTAGCATTTAGCGCTAAAAACCCATCTGTTACAAAATCATTCCTGTATCCAAAATCATCAATTATGATTGCTATCCTACCTTTGGCTATAGGATCTTTTTGTTTAGTTAGTGTTTTTTGAGGAGGTTTCTTTTTTTGAGTATTTTTTACATTCTCAATCTTTGACTCTAATTGTTCTATCCTTTTTTCTAATGTTATCTCTTTATTGCCTTCATCCATTTTCCTCATTAAAACCAATAGCACAAGAATAACACCTACAAGTATAAAAATTAACGGAGTCCTAAAATCAAACTTGCTCATGACATTAAGAATCTAATGGAAATAATTTGAGGGATTCCAATATTTTGAGATCCAAAACGAAGGCCATAAACTACCTCAAATCGACTTAAAAGCAAGCCAACACCAATCGAACTTTCCATTACACTTGTTGAAGAAGAGAATCCAGAATACAAATTAAAACGAGTCCAATTAAAATGATTTCCTACATGAATCTTCGCACTCGATATTAAAGAATTTTTTTCTATAGAAGTATAAACAGAATTTTTGATTTGATTAAAATTGAACTCTTTAGAACACCCCAACAATATTCTTTGAGGAAGAAGTATATCATCAGTTTGAAGCTCAGACATCTTCCCTATGTTTTGAACTACAATACCAATCTTTGTTTTATTCAAAAAATCTCTACTATATCCAAAATTGAGACCTAATCCTCTTGACTCATAGGTAAAAATTCCAAAATGCACATATGAAATTGATATTCCATACCTCTGATTGCCTCGAATGAATGCCTTCCCCGCATCAAATGAAAGACCAAAAGAACTAAAATAAGATAATGGACTATCCGAGGGCGAATCATTTCGAAATTCTAAATCAGTAATGCCTGAATATTTAAATCCAAAATGAGTTATCACATTATTTTTTTCAAAATTGCAACCAGCTTGTGTTAAACCAACATCTCCAAACCATGTGCCTTGGTTAAAAGAAATAGAGGGTCGATCCTCAACAGCATGATATAATGAAGGATTCACTGGATCATGTTCAAAAAGGGTAGGGTGACTACCAATGCTTAACTCCTTTGAAGAGAAAGGAAGAATAAGAAATTGAGATCCTATTCCATATAGAGCAACATGAAAAAGTATAAATATTTTAAAAATTATAGGCATATGAAATCGTGTGAGTGGACTGAGTAGCCCAATCTAAAGAGAATGAATAATCAATATGTGAATCTCTTTCATTCATTAAACCATATTCATATCCAAGACCAAAAGCAAATCTTCCATTCCCAAAACCTCCACGGAAAAAATATTGTTCTAAAAAACCATATTCTACCCCTATTCTAGGAAGAAAGCCAAAGAATAAGTGTTCATTTTTTGCAAGCTTTGTAACAGAATCTGTTATAAAACCTATGTCTCCTACAATAGTCAAATCATTTTTGTTGTAGCGAGATCCAAATCGAAAAATTATAGGAAACATATCCTTATATGGGCCCCCTTGAGAATAAATTTCATTTGTGTCCCATTGGTAATTTGAATTTATATCCTGTACCATCAAACCAAAGGTAGTGAATTTTCCAGTCTTGAAAAGTATTCCAATGTCAAACCCTATCCCTGTTCCAGAAATTTGATCTGATTTGGTAATGGGTAAATCATATCTTAGCAATTTAAAATTTGCTCCAAAAGAAAGCCAAGGAACAATCCTTTGAGCAAAAGTAATAAGTACAGCATTCTCACCTGTTTGCATTTCCGTTGACTTTAGGCCTGTTGTATACCTGCCTTGTATTTTTCCAACACCACCATAAATCCACGCTATTCCTATACCAGCCGTTGGAGGAAGAGCTAAAGCTACACTTGTAGCAGCAAGTCTTCTATCAAAAGTCAAGTTTGAATATGAAGTACCAAAATGACGCTGAGTTAAAAATGCTGACCACGCGGGGTTATGGAAAGTAGGAAAGCTTTGATCTAATTCTGCCGTAAATCCACCACCCATTGCTATAGACCGTGCAGTGAGCCCCATCCGTAAAAATCCACCAGGCCTCCCACCCCACTCTTGACTAAATAAGGTAGAAATTATTAGGATAAAATAGAATATAATCCGCATTATTTTACCACGATAAGTTTATTCCAATAATCTTGTGGAGATTTATTTGCAGATTGAGAATAATTCATTTTAATAAAGTATACACCATTACTAACATGGTTACCATTTAAATCACGACCATCCCACTTCAATGCACCACTATAACTATCCAAGCTATATACTCTATCAAATACCTTTTCCATGGCAAAATTGAATATTTCAAGTTTAACCTCTCTGTTTGCTATAGATCCGGTATGAAATCTTACATATCCCTCACTTCCTAATTGATTGTGATTGAAGGGTGAAAATGGATTCGGATATGCATAAAATTGATCGGCATCATACTCTGTTTGAAAAATCTTCCAATTTTCACCATTAAGGTCTGTTGAATAGGCTAACCCATCTGAAGTTCCAATCCAAAGTAACTGTGTAGTATCTCTCTGATCTAAAACAGAAGTATATACAATATCAGTAAGAATTTGACTCTGAGATAAAAAAGTTTTATCAATAGCAGGCTCAAAAATCGCCCAATTTACCCCATCAAAACTTTTCCATAAGCCCGATTGACTAGATGCAAGGACAAGCGAATCTTTCGCATATACATTATATATACGTTCTCCAAGCAAGGTACTTTTCCAGGTTTCTCCGCCATCACGAGAGTAACTCAACCCCCTGGTTTCTCCTTGTGAATCTGCATTCATAGTAGCCGCCCAAATAGTAGTTCTATTTTTCCAGGACTGCTTTGCTAAGCCTACAACAAAATTACCAGAAAGGCCATCCTCTGGAAATCTATAATGAACCCATTCAATACAACGCGTTATTTTAACTGTTCCTCCTGGCCCAGCACCTTCTTCACGCGTTCTAATTATTTCTCCACGATTTATACCATTTGCTGTCCCCACCCATATTGTATCTGAAATTGCAGGATCAGAACTTGGCACTAATAATACTGAAAAAGCTTTGTGATTATGATTTCCACCATCGCTTGGATCTCTAGGATTTAAGTAATAACCTTGTTTTATTTTTCTACCAATCCCATCATCAACAAAACCCTCGCAGGTAGATAAAGAATCTTGTGAGTCCATCGGCATTGGGATATTTTCCCAAAAACCTGCATTAATATAATATCTTCGTAGCCCACCAGCCCAGCTTGCGGTATATAAAGTATCATTCAACAATTGACTATCGTATGTTACGTTTGCCTCTTTTACAGTTACGGGTAGCATATTAAAGCTCCCTTCACCAAAAAACTGAACAAGTGTATCCTCTTCTGAATCATCCATCGGCTGTTGTAGATATGTCCAATTTATAGAAGAAGAATCATTGTATGATGACAAATCTGCATATGTAAGCCCATATCCTACTTGAATAGATCCATTATCTCCTGAATATGAAACTACAATTTTTTCACCATCTACTGAAATAGATGGGATCCCTCCGACCGGGACTAAATTAGTTACAGTGTTATTACCTAATGAATCTGAGGTAGTGTTATGCGAATAAACTTTGTGTCCATCGTGGAAAGCAAGCCCTTGCCCTGTACCCAACCAAGTAAGAGAATCTCCAAGTAAACGAATTTCTGCAACTATATTACTACTAAGACCGTTCGTGAAAAATGAATCGCTAGCAGTTGATTTAAGAGAGAATCTTACAGGAGCATGGTGCTGTGCCAACGCCTGTGCAATAAATAAAATATAAAAAATTAATTTATTGAATGACAATAACATGGTCTATTGTTTGACTATAATCATTTGCCATATCTTGAGCAGAAAACCTCCATCGAAAAGCTCCAGTTCGTGTGGTATCATCATCTTCCTCAGGACCAAATCCATCTCCGTATATCGGAATTTTAAAAGTATAAATTCCATCATCTCTTGTAGAATCGCCACTTGTGAAATCTGGTGGATATAAAATTTCAGTACCCCCATCATCATACAAATAAATCATGTTCCCATTATTCATCATTTCATTATCCCTAAGACTAAAAGAAGTAAAACCAACCCATTTAATTGTTTCATTTCCATCGCCATCTGCTACCTCTGCTTTTACTTTAATAAGATTGATATTTCTACCTTCTGGCCTATTAATTAATGTATCTGCAATTACATTAATAATTTTAGGAATTAAATTCCCAACCTTTGCTGAGTCTAGGAGGCCCACATAATTCCCACCGCCATAAATTGCAGTAAAGTCAGCAAATAAAAACCCAGTATCCGCGTCAGTAATTGCACGATTAAGCGATTCATTGGAAATTTTCCTTGCAAAAATATTATCTCCTTCAATTATATCTCCATTAATCCCATCATCGTTCAAGGCTACAGCATCAAAGCCTAAAGCTAAACTTGAACTATACCATCTGACAAATGTACTATCTAGAGCCTCTCCTTGATACTCTTCCTGAAAATTAGCACTAAAGTATACTTTGTTTTGATCTTGCATAAAGGAGAACTCAGGGTTTGAAATAGGATTGTCTGGAGGTATTCGATCAGGATCAAGACACGAATAAAAAATAAAAAATAAAAAAGTAAATTTTAATGAAAAATTGTTTTGATAGATAAAAAATTTCACGCCAACTATCACCAGTTTTGATTTTCTCTATAATATATATAATCTACCATCAACCTTCCAACTTGGCCAAGGCTTTCCGCACTACAGTTTTCAGGTGTATCATCCATTGTATGCCAAAAATTAGCATATGGATTTGGATACTTAAAATCAATTAAATCAATTGCTGGAATACCTGCAATCTGATATAAAGGGACATGATCATCGTAAATAGCGTATTGAGGTGTCATATCAAAAGCGTCAAGTCCTAAATCATCTGCACGTTTCCAAAGATATCGTACCAGTTCAGGATTAAACTCTAATGAATACTTTTCAATAGGAAGATGCAATTGTTTATCGCCAACCATATCCAAATTAATTGCTTCGTATGGTAATGGTATAGGTGGATATTTTGCAAAATATCTAGAGCCCTGGCAGTATGTTTCATTTTCCCCTGGAATTCCCATATCTTCTCCATCAAACATTACAAGATTCACTCCAATTTGAGGAGAGTTTTCACCTAATATTCTAGCCAATTCTAATATTACTGCTACTCCAGATGCACCATCATTAGCGCCTATAATTGGCTGATTCCTATCTTCCCTATTATCTTCCATATCTGCTACAGGACGAGTATCCCAATGACAAGATATCATCGTCTGAAGTTCTGCATTTGGATTAAACCTGGCAATTACGTTTGTTAATTCATGGGTTTTTTTCCTAATTCTGGGATCTTTATAGGAAAATTCTTGTATAATTACTTCATCAGCATATTTCTCAAACTCTTTTACCATAAAATCAAGACACGCATAGTAACCCTCTGATCCAGGGTTTCTTGGACCGAAATCACATTGAGTTAACAAATGTCCAAACGCCCTGTTTTCATCAAACTTTGGAACGTCTGGACCGCAGCTAAAAAAAAGAAGAAGAAAAAAGACAAAAATTTTCATGTTACCCTGAAATTGCTAAATTAACATCAAAGCCAAAATCTCTATCAATTTTTCTACCAGTAGTTCGAGTATCACTTTCCCTGTATTCATATCGTATTCCTCCACTTACTTTAGTAGAAAACTGGTAAGACATTCGAAGTCCGGCTTTCCAACTCTCAGAAAATGACCCTATTTCTAAATCTGTTTTATTTCCAGATCTCTCTTCCTGACTTTTATTTAAATCAAAGTTCAATGTAAAGCTCATTGTATTGTTAAGGTTGAGATCACCATAAAAAGGAACAGGAATATTTATCCCTCCCCTATGAGTATATGTACCCGTTGATGTATAGCTATTATCATTTTGGATTGTAAGACCCGTTGGGGATTCATCTTTAGATTTATTCAAATTATTCCTAAAAGTCACAGAAATATTTTTATGTAAAGTCATATTCACACCTATTAAGGGGGAAAAGTTACGACTAATCCTTGAAGAACGCTCATTTTCCTTGTTTTCAATTGCAAAATCTCCAAAACTAGAAAAACTCATTTTCTCTGGAGCACCTTCCTCAAATTGCCAAGACCGAGTCTCTTTACCGGAATAACCATGCTCAAAAGATGCTGATTTTGCAATAATTTTGATAATAGGCCATTTTTCTAAACCACTCAATCTGAAACTCCAACCAGGGAATGCTAGTCCCTGATTAAACAATTCACCATAAGCAAAAAAATCTCTTGTCATCGATAATTGTTCAATCCCAGTATTGGAACGTGTTGTTGAAAAATTTTGAGAAAAACTAGTGCTTATGTTTATTGAACGAGTTAGTTTTATCCCACTACGTACAGAGCCATCTCTCTTATGATCCCAGGTCCCTAAATTACTCCCGACCTCCTGAGACTGCTCTAAGCCATGATCTGGTAGCCATCCAAACTTATATCCTGTAGGAACTTCACCTATAATCTGATTTACAGATCTGTTTAAGGTTTCAGTGTAACTTAATGATATCGGATTAATTTTTTTTGTTAAACTATGTACATATTGCAATGGATTAAATGATGCCTTTTTATCTGTATCCTTTTTTTCTTTTTGGATATTAGAACTTCTTGATCTTGATCTAGAGTTTCTTCCTCTTGATTTAGACTGGCTCCTTGAGCTTTTTTTCGGTTTATAAATCAATTCTACTATCTGAACCGGAACTAAATTAAAATTGGACCCAAACCTTAATTGAGTACTCACATTCTGACCTTCCCTTGTTAAATCATCTGACCATCGGTAGCTCGCAGTATAATTAAATGAAGGTTTTAGCCATTTCATAATTGCTGGATTATATGTTGTATTAAAAGTTTCTGAGGATTGGGTAACTAGACCTGGATCTAGTTCTTTCAAAGCTAACCATGCATATCCCCTATATTCATTTAATTTGCTTTGCCCATTCCAACTATATTTACTAGCCAGTGTGTTGGTCAATTTATAATCAAGGTTAAAAGTTCTATTTAATCCAAAGTTATATGTTTCTGGACTCTTATTTCCTCCTCTTGTCTCATTCCAATTTAATTTTTCACTAAGATTTAATCCTGTTTTTAAAGAAGTTGGCGTGTAATATAATTGAAAATCACTTAACGTATTACCAACTAGCGGTATCTTCTCTGACCACGATAATGGCCTGAAATAATTGCTCCTTCCAAACGATAGATTATAATCTACTTTCCCAGTATATGACTCTGTCCATTTTTCACTATAAGTCACATCTGATGACCTAGACTGAGATGCACTAAAATTCATTGATAAATTATCAAGAGTATACTTAACTAATTTGTTATCTGATTTCCCTGTTTTTCTAATAGAGGTATTGAGTGAAATAGTATTACTCAANATCNTAACTGAATCAGGAGTNTTNTNTGGATCNACTAATATNTCTTCACCNGAAAAATATTTTGGNTTACTNAGGTTTTGNCTAATNGATCCATTNANAGGTATAGANATNCCAAANGNTCTTGGTAAAAANCGATGNAAATCTANCTTTGCATTNAANTTNAANTTTTCAGANNTATTATTTGATTTTGATAGNCGCTCNTGNAATCGNTGATAATCTGCNTCCTGCCTNCTGTAAATAAAACTTGCAGAACCGAGATCNGANAACTTTAAATTGGANTGAACCCNCATTGCAACACCCTTNTCTTTCTTAATTCCNCTAAGACGAAGCTCATCTAACCATATTTCTCCATNAATNGGTNCTTCNCCNGTGTTTTTNACACCAACCATAAAATATTGTANNCGATTAAGCGCAGGTTGCCCAACNATTTTTACTTTTTTCCCAGTNAANTCACCAAAATNATNAGTATATANATANTGCCTNGTNTTNAANGAATCNAAAATTATATCNNTTTNNTTTATTTTTTTTATATTAGTGGTNTCTNCTTGCTTTAAGCNTGTTANCCAATCAAGANNAANTTTAAAACTATTNCGATTTTCATCTTCATCCCAACCNGAATACACNGGCTGNGTTATTTGGTAATAGTCNTCTGCTAAACCNAATCTAAGAAATAATTCTACATNGGTCTGNCCAGNGCTTATCCATGGACTANTTTCATCACCATGCACATACATNTTCATNTAGTCATANGTCATAAANCTNNTTTTCTGNTTATCATTTANCGTATACAANGTCTTTTGNGCNATNCCAGTGTGTTTTGCNGGTAANTTTGTNAATTTCAAAGCTAATGATTGCTCTTTGGATTCAATTTGGTTNATCCTATCATANTCNCCCTTNACACCNTTAGGNGGNANNTANTCAGCATTATCTTCATTNTTAATNACTGCCACCTGNAATTGAGNNTCANCATNAGAATNCAATAANTTTTGAGAAANNCNANACATCGATNANGAAGATGTTGTNTCNGGAGATANAATNCCTANNTCTTGCCACTCATTTCCAACAATCTCCATTTTAGCAATTTTTAANGATTGAAACCCTGCTAATGGATCTAAGCCTGTTATAGACAATCGAACATATCTAATCTCATTCCATTCAATGTTTTGTACTTTTTTAAAATCTGATAAAGGAACGCGAAAAAGTCTCCATCCAGTTGGGCCTGTATTATTTTTTGTTATCCCCGCTAAATACGTAGTATCCGTAAGTAAAAAATTTGAAGAAAAATAATCATTTGTTTTATCTAAAAAAGTAGATCTATCTAGATCTTCCGTATCCGGATACTTTCCACCTTCTTGTATACGAGATCCAGTGCCATTGGACTCCGTACCATTAATCTTTGAAGGATCTCCTCCTGGCTCGTAATCCCAATTGTCACCATTCGGATCATTTTCATCTACATCTTCTGAAATATTGATTATTTGATTATTGCCTAAAGCAAGGAACTGTGCATATGTACTATCTCCTGATAAACAGCCTCCCCATCCATCCTCATTTTCATCAAAACATCCATCGATTCCTGTATCTTCCTCTTCTTCCAAAAATCCATTCCCTAGGGTTAAGCCCGCAGCAGGTTTATCTTCAGTATTCAGCTGGCCGTTCCCATCCGTATCTTCAGAAATTTTTCCTAAATCTATATGTAATCTACCTGATTCACCTTTGACCCATATTTCAAAAAACTTACTTTGAATCTGATCATAATCACCGGAATAAAGAGATGTAGTTATTCCAACCCATAGAGAATCAGGATTATGATTTGTATGGTGATCTCGTGCACCATAACGCAAAACCAATACATCTGTAGTTTCATTACCTGCTCTAATGGAGGTGGATTGATTTGGCCAGATTTCTTTGGTTTTGTAAGGAACATAAGGGTTATACCAATGCATTTTTCCTCGATTCCTTTGAGAAAAGGGATCAAGAAATATTGAATCTTGTTCATTATAAATAAGAGGCGCTGATGACGCTTTCCAAAATCTTCGCTGAATCGAGGGAGAGGTTGTTCTTTTACTTCCTTCAAAGTCATCGATAAAAGCTACGCCATTGGGGTCACCTGTAGCACTATTATTTATTGAATTAGGATTTGGTAAAACCTGAGCAACTTCTCCTTCAACAGAAAAAGAAGACAACTTCTCTGCCTCAATTAAAGGAAGCTTATCCATGAGGCGGGTTATGCCATCCATCTCCCACTCATAGCGTCCATTTACATCCCAAATGAAATTTCTAGTTGGTTCATAACCCACTTCTACTTTTTCATTTATTATAGATTGATTAAAATATAACGCTGTTGCTCCAATGAAAGAGTTAGGATTATTAAAATCCATTTGCGCCCTAGTACCAAATATAGTTTTTTTATCAAATGAAACAAGTTCATGCTTATCATAATTGACTTTTAATTTCGCATTAGGATCATTTGCAGCATCTCCTAAAAGAACAATTGTTCCAGTAAAGTAATCAATATTATAATCTAATCCTCTTTTTAACGTAACTCCATTTTGAATAACTTCTTCACTGCCTTCTATTAACATAAAACCAAGATTAATAGTGGAACTTTGATTTGTATACTCAGCTTCAATCATCCATCGATGATCACCATTAATTTCGGAAGATGAAGAAGATAAATACATAGTACCATCTCCCAATTGCCCTTTTAGCTGATCAATATTTTGGCCATATTTTAATGAATCTCCTTCTGCAAACGGATGCAGTGATGGAAGCATTAACTCCCCATCAATCATATTTATAATATTTGCCATATCTTTATCAATTATTTCATCATAATTACGATTACCATTTTCATCTAAACTATCTAAGCCAAAAAGAGTTATATAAGGCAAACTAGAATTTTTATCACGATCCGAAACAGGTGTCGCATTCTTATTTAATATTCTGACTTCAAACCCTTCAGGGTTTATTTGGGATGTGCCTAAGTAATAAACATTTTTAAACATAAGAGGCCAAGTTGAATGGTTTGGATGACTGTTGCGAGGCTTAAGCATCATTAAATCTAAGTTTGCCCCACTATCATCTGTTTTCCCTACTTCCAAAAGAACTTCTCCTGTCTGACGGTGTTCTATGGTAAACGTACATCCTAAAATATCTTGTGAAACTTGATCTCTCACTCTTACAAAACCTAAATCTGGGCTAACATAATAATTATTTCCTTGTTCTAATCTTATAAAACTCCCTTCTTCATTTTCATCTAAAAACTTCGTTGTATCGGTAGGGTCTATATAGGCCATTCCTGTTATAGCATTGGGATCATTGGTATTAATTGATTTGTATAATTCAAAGTTCTTTATTACTACATCACCAATTAGATGTAAACCGTTTCTTAAAGGATAAAAAGAAGGTATTGAAAATGCAGTAGATACTGAAAAGGTGTCCACCCCAGTACGGAACCAAGGATGAACAAAAAAATAACGATTTTTTATCCAATCAACATCTCGAATTTGCTGAGTATTACTTTGACCACCACCTTCCCATTCAGACTGTTCTTTTTTTGATTTTTCTATTGATGCAATTGTTGTGACATTAACAGGACCAAGCTTTGAAGTTGACTTCACTCCAAACAATCCCTGATTTTTACCAGAAAAAGTAACATATTTGGTTGAAGGCAAAGAGAGAGAAATATTACCAGCCTCAACTTTTTGAATAATATCATCTTCGTACCCTTCGTATGAAATACGAATATTATTCTCCCAGTCAAATTGTCTTTCTGAATCCTGATCCATTGCAACCGTTATTCTATCACCAATTTTTCCTTTTATATTCAAATTTTGTTTTTGGTCAAATTCTAAATGTGTATTTTGAGTTTCATTTAGGGTAGATCTAACTAATTCTTGATCTTGGAAAACCATTTTACCATTAATATTAACATTCCCACTAACATTTAAAGACGCTCTACCTAAGCGACCAATATCCACACCAACAACCTCAAGCATTTGCCCTCTTCCTCTTCTTGAATCATCTTTTTTCACAGTCTGCATAACCTCTAAAAAACTAACATGCCATTTTTTTTGTCGCATGATTTTTAGATACCACTCAAGCGATGAAGTAAAAGGAATTTTCAATTTTCTATCATCAACTATCTCTGTAATTGTAATCAAAGACCAATCCCATGAGACGTGGACATCTAATTTTTTCTGTCCAAAGGAGAAATCTATGACTCCTGAAGGCAGTTCTAAAGANTCTTGAGATTGGATTAAAGAAACACTGCTTTTTGGAAAAGGGTTTAAAATAGAAGGAAAAGTAGGGACATATTCGGGCAAGNATATCTTGACTTCACCTTTTGAANGCGAATTAATTTCATCTTCCGCCTTTAGNNTGAGCAGAGANAAAAAAATGAACANGGAGAATAAATATATTCTCCTCATATTATTTTGATATGTTTTTTTNTAGATCAAGTTCAGTCTTGATTAAACAGATATCATTTTAAATCTATATTCCCTCCTTTTCTTTTAAAGTACGGTATTAAAAATTCTTTTATTTTATCTAATGCTTTAAAACGGTGACTAATTCTATTCTTCTCATCCGCATCCATTTCTGCATAGGTCAGNTTTCGAGATTCTGGTTGAAAAATAGGATCATATCCAAACCCATCAACCCCTCTATGTTTTTCTACAATCATACCTTTAACAACGCCTTCAGTACTATGTTCTATTTCGCCATCTACAAAAGCAATAACNGTTTTAAAACTCGCAACTCTCTTTTCATTTGGATATCCTTTCAAATNTAANAGCANTTTGGTACAGTTTTCTTGATAGGTTGGGTTATTCCCNGCATATCGAGCAGANTAAACACCTGGAGCACCANCTAAAGAATCTACTTCTAANCCAGTATCATCNGCTAAAGAAGGTAANCCTGTAAATTCATNAACAGTCCTTGCTTTGATAAAAGCATTTTCAAGAAGNGNCGTACCGGTTTCTTCAATATCTCCAATTTGGGNAAATTCATCCAATCCTACAATAAGAATTCCTAGAGGGGATAAAATACTATTCATCTCNATTTTCTTATGCAAATTATGAGTTGCAAGCACTAATTTATTACGTAACATTTAATTTTTTCCCCGGATTAAAGGGAGAGGAACCTATATGTTCTAGAATGAGGAATCAAGATCTATCTAGTTTTTATTTTTTTTAANTGTTATACAAAAATTTGTAAGGAGAAATTTTGTTGCACAATTATTTTATTTATAAAGAATACATTTTCGCAATCAAATCTATTTGTTTTGAAAAAACTGCCCGGTAAATTTCTAATTGGTCTTTCTTGTAATTTTATTTTTTTGTGGCTCGGTAGCTCAGTTGGTAGAGCAGAGGACTGAAAATCCTTGTGTCGCTGGTTCGATTCCGGCCCGAGCCACTTTCTCTTAGTTTCCATCAAACTATATAAAAAGTTTCCAAAAAAACATAAATAAGTCAAAATATTATTTTATTGGGAAAAGTAATTTTCTATTTAATGTAAACGATCTTAAGGTTTTATCTTTCATTATCATATCTATTATTCTGTCCCTCACCTTGCTCTTACCGCTTTTGTCATTTACTTCATTTCTAATAAACTTATTCCAACCAATTTTTTCCAATTCCTCAATTTTGTCCTTTCTTCTTTTGTAGTGCTGCCTTAAATGGTTTTCAATCAACCTTGGCGAACCCAATGTCCCATTTTTTGGAATACGACCTCTTCGACCAATTGAACAATTATAGTAGTTTTTATTTTTCACTTTATAGATACTAAAACTAAAATGATAGTCAGTTCGTAAATGATCAATTTCATAATTAATCCGCATCAGTTTATGAGAGTAAGTTTTTAATTTTTCTTTTTTCTCTTCAATCAACTTTTTAAGCTGATCAATTTCTTCAGTAATTTTTTTGTAATGAACATAATTAGTTTGATATGATTGCAAATTGCTAAATTCTTTTTTAGTTAAATTTTTCCATTTTTTCTTAGGTAAAAAATCATACCTCTTTTCATCTTTTAACATAATTCTTGCTTTTAATTCTTTTTTTTAAAATACTAAAGTATGGTATAAAAATTAATAAAATTATTTTTTTAAATATACTACATAAATATAGTGTAATAAAAATTAAATATGTATAAATACCATATTTAGAAAAAATTAATATTGTAGGTTGATCGATATTTATAGTTTATGAAAAATATTTAAGGTCGAATAAAGAGAAAAACTATATTCAATATATTAAGTAATTATAAAGGGACTCAGTATTTTATTCTTATTTTTTAATTAAAAATAGTATAGGATCAATATTTATATACAATATATATATAACCATATTTATTTAAACTTAAAAAGATGAAAACCTTTATATCTTTTAAAAATTAAAAATCAAACAATTAAAATTCAAATTAAAAACTAAAAATTACATAACAGAGATAAGCAATTGATTATATGGTAAAATTATTATTTAAGGCAGAAAAACATTACAAACAAAATATTCATCTTATTGTAACGCCCAACAATTCTTACGATGAAATTATAATAGAATTATCACACGCCTATGACTATAAAAACCTATAGAAATCAGTATTTATAAAAATTTCTTAAAATAACTATTTAAAAATAATTTCGCCTATAGTAAAAATTGCAAAGATAAATCCATATAAAATAAAAGTATATTTTATTAACTATATGAATATAAATCTCGAATCCTGATTGAAATAAATTAGAATTAAAAATATTAAATTATTTTAAGATAATTTATAGAAAATATTTTTAATTATGAATTTTAACCCGTTTAACAAATCAATAATGTGACGCCGAAAATGATATTTTAAATATTTGTTAAATTTATAAAGTATTATTAAATACTTAAAAAAATCTAAATAGATAAACATATTTCCAAAATAATATTTATTTATATTAAAAAAAACATACCCTATTTTGTAGTAATGAAAACAATAATTAATAAATCATATTTTTTATTTATTTAAAAGTTATAGAGATTTAAGAATAAATATGTGGTCAATTAGTTTTGCATAGATATCAATAATTATTTTTCAATTTTTTAATTTTTTTGTTAACTTTTTTATATAGTTCAATATTATATTTTATACGTTTTATATACCATACTATAATTGTATAATTACAATTTTTTACACATTCAACATCCAGATATCAAATAAGAAATTCCTTTCAATATTTTTACAATACTTATTAAAAGCCAATAATAAAATATTATTAATTGGTAAAAAAAATGATGCGTTAAGAAGAAGTTCTAGTACAATTTTTAGTTACAACCCTAGCTACTATTTGTAAATTATCTTTCTAATTACAACATATTTAATGATACATAAAAATATATTCATTTGTTTACTTATTGGCGTCATAACGTTAAGCTGCAATAAAGAAGATGTCTCTGATTCCATAATTACAGAACCTTCAATTGACTCTACAACTGTTTCCAAAAATGGATTATTACGAGTTTTGGGAAATAAAATTGTTAATAAACATAACGTCCCTATTTCTTTAGCTGGAAATAGCTTTTTTTGGAGTAACGATAATTGGGGTGGAGAACGTTATTACACTTCAGAAGCCGTAGAATGGTTAAAAAATGATTGGAATACAACTATTGTTAGAGCAGCAATGGGAGTCGATGAACAAGGCGGATACCTTTCAAATAAACCTTCCAACAAAAATCGCGTAAAAACAATTGTTCAATCAGCAATAGATCAAGGAATATATGTTATAATTGATTGGCACTCTCATCATGCCGAGGACTTTACAGAAGAGGCTATTATATTTTTTGAAGAAATGGCGACCCTTTACGGTGAGCACGAAAATATTATTTATGAGATTTACAATGAGCCTCTAGATATTTCTTGGAGCGAAACACTAAAACCTTACGCCTTAAATGTTATCAGCGCCATAAGAGAAATCGACCCTGATAATTTAATAGTTGTAGGCACTCCTGAATGGTCCCA
>NZHK01000048.1 GCA_002691285.1 Fidelibacterota bacterium
CCATATGTTGAATAAGAATACTTGTGACGGCCCAGTGAATCATTTTTCCTTTTTTTTATCCATTTATTAAGGGTTTCATTAGCTTTCTCATCAACATTTATTTTTAATTTTCTACATATACTTTTAAGAGTTGTCATTGGGTTATTTTGTATGTCTTTACAATGAACGTCTATTATGTTTGTGTTATCGCTTTTGTTTTTTCTTGCCTTGTAAGATCTTTTTAAACCTTTTTGAAATACATCTGTTACATACGGTCCTAAATCTTTAAAACATGTTGTTTTATATGCTGTTCTCCTAAACATCGAAATCATACTCGAGTATGAAGCAATGGCTTGTAAAGGCTCCCTATGAGTCATGACTATGCGAGCTGAAGGGAATACTTTAAATAAAACGTTGAGATTCCATAAATGCTCAGGGGCCTTTACGACCAACTGAGTTTTCTGATTGTTAAGAGATAAAATTTGCAACTGCACCTTATATTCCTGATATGCATTTAGCATATCCGATTCCATCACCCAATTTTCATAATCATTAAGTCCCAAAGCAGAAGAGATAGCAATAGAGGTAAATGAATTAAATAATAATCTAAAACATTCATCCGGTTCATTAACTCCAACCGGATGAATATACTTTTGCTCTGGTTTCGAAAAATTTTGCAGAAAAGCATATTTCCTTGTTCTATTTTTTGCTTTTTTGATTGCGTGCTCGCCTTCAAGATGTGCAGTTGGATAGTGTAATTCCCACAACTTTAAAACCCTACAGGTTTCTAAAAAGGAAAACATGTTTTGTAAAGCTGTTGTTCCTGTTCTTGGTAATCCAACTATAAAAATAGGGTCGGGAAAACATTCATTCATAAGATTTGGATTTTCATTTTGAATATTTGCAACCTTAGCTCTATTCGAAAAAACTCTATCTAATTCTCCGCTAATAAATATCTGAGTTGCCGGATTTAAAGACTTTGATCTTATATTGTCTAAAAACTGATTAAGTGCTTTTGCTGATGTTTCATTNCCCTTTTTTGCTTTTTCTTTAGAAANAATCTTTAAATACTTAAAGCAATCAACTTCATATTTAATAAAATGTANCCTACCACAAAAAAGGAGAAAAAAATTATAGANCCTAACCAAAACAGGAGCTTTACTTTTTACGAAAACTTTTTTTGCCATATGTTTTCGTTATTTTTTTGTNTAATGTATCATTATACAAATTGAGAATCATAGAATTGCCAAGAGATAATCCTTTTTTTATTTCTTCTTTTGAGTCGATATCTNTCCATCCATCTTTAATTATATTATAAAAACCCTNGGCGTGTTCAACATCTAACTCTTCATGCAGTGAATAATGANACAAACTATCTTTACTAACCCATTTCTTTTTTANAATTTCCTTAACAATTGTAGCAGAAATTTTTGAATACCTTTCTTCAATAATNCCCATCATTGCAATNCTTCTCATAGTGGAGCTATTTAAGGAGCAATCCATCAAAATATTATTATACTTTACTGCAGCTTNGTTCNNCTTTCTGTTCTTTANTTCTTTTTCAGTAGCCCCTAAAGAAAATAGATANTTTCTAAAAGTGTTTCCATGTGCATTTTTTATTTCTCCATTACCATGTTCATCTAAAATATTTCTAATTATATAATACCTATGCTCATAAGAATCCAGNTTGCTGGAGATAATAAACATTGGTCTAGAAAAAAATTCTACAGCATCAAGAATACCTATTTGAGTTTCTTTAAAATNCTCTTTATCCATCATTCCATTTAATAAAGATATAAAAAATGGTTGACTGTGAATTGGNGACGATTTAATGANTTCTGAAATAAAACTTTTCATCTAAATCTCTCCAGTAGAAATAGAAATAATNTTGGCACGGTTCATAGGNTTTGAAAAAGGAGAAAATGANAACACACGACACTTTGTATCCGTATAAACTCCGCNTTTTTCAAAAACATTTACAATCTTTTTATTTCTACAGTCTACTGCAAAGCATATTTTCCCGTTNCTTCTGTCTGAAACTTCTTTTATTGATTTGTTTAGTCTNCCTTTATTTTTTAAATAAAAAACCTCCGGATTTAAATGACCTAAGTTCATTATTGAACCATCCTGAACCGACACAATGTTTTTTTTCCCTTCGTTCCATAATATATCGTTTTTAAGATTTGGACTGAGATTAATTTCATTTTCTGGATAGTATTGTAGTTCATCTAAGTCTATGTTCTTAAGCTTTTGAGGTTCTAATATATATATGTTTAATAAGCAATTTGGCCTTGTTAGCTTCCCAAGGTGAACGCCTTTAAAAGATGATTCAACTCCCTTATTCTTTTTTTGCATTGCACAAAAATATATAAAGTCCCAGCCTTGAAAGTCTTTTGTAAAAGGCCACCTTATAAACAAATACCATAAAAAGTTTTTAACAACGCCCCTCTTTCTATATTTTGGTATAATTTTTAAATCTGAAGCATAGAGAGCATTATATTTCTTTTTTTTTAATGATACACGCTTCCAAACACCAGCAATACTTCCTACAACCTTATCTTTATTTGTAATAATAAGGAACCTGGTTTTATAACCCTGTTGAGTAAAGAATGGGCTATAGTCGTTTCCGTGATCAATATAAAACCCTTCTGTCCCGTCTTCCAACGGATACTCAATGTTTTTTTCAATTGACCTTAAATCATGTATAAAAGGCCCAAGCTGTTCCTCCTTCACTATATGATATTTCAGGTTCATACCTTAACAAAAAGTCTGAAATGATCATAAAAAAGGCTTCTATCTTTTTCTTGCCAATATTTATCAAAAGCTTTATCCTCTATAAAACCTTCCCCAAAAAACAAACTCCAATCTTTATGGTTGTTTAGTTGTCTCAATAAAATAGATGAACCCGGCTTTATATTAGATAATTTTCTAACACATCGAATTATAAATGATTCATCGCTCCAATCAAACAAATTAGATAAACTTATTATATCAAAGCCATTAANGTTAGGAACATCGCATACGTTCCCTTCAAAAAATTGTATTGTTGGGCTTAATTTAGAATCCATATATGGAAAAGCATNTTCAGACTTATAATAACCTAGAAAAATATGTTGTAAGAAAGGATTNTCATGGCTTTTTTCTTTTAAAAGAGCCCTCATGATTTTTTTTTGAAAATAGGAAACATAAGAGCCTGGTTGCCCTTGCTTTGTTGCATGGTTTCCAAAAACTTTTTCTATCTTAACGTCACTGAAAGTGTCTTGAAAAGGAATTTTAATATTTTCATGATTGTTCCACCTAGTGGATGTTTTTTGTCTCTCTTTATCTGATGTTGCTCTACTAAAAAAGAACTTGATTGTTTTATCTTCTGTTACGTTTTTTATAAAAGACTTTCTAAGGCTTTGAAACATCTCTTCAAATTTTCCTGATTGATTTAAAAGCTGATCTCCAAATTGGTTTATGTTTAGCGAAGAAAAGTCCTTTCTTAAAACTGCATTTATTTTTTTTTTGCAGTGATCTATCTGATTGGGGTTTATATCATACGCCACAACATTAAGATCTGGGAATATTGTCTTTAGAGATAGAGGNACACAACCACCAGAGCAAACAGTTAGTAAGTTTTTATAATTATTTTTTTCAATTAAGCTGGCTTCAATTTTGTGATCTTCTCTTGCAACACCAAAAAGAATATTTTCAAATATGTTTTTCATTCTGATCCATAGAAAAGGTGCTTGGCGTTAGAGGTTTTTAGCTTTTTTAAATTGAAACCCAAAATATTCAGATAAACTGAAGCGCTTTTATCAGAGTATCTGTTTTGGTGTTGTGACTGAAAACTTAAAATTGAATTACCAAATGGGTAGTAGCTTATTGGTCTTTTTCCCTCCGCGTTGTTCACTTTTAATATTTCTGAACCCCAAGTGTCATTGTATGGGCCCATGGAATAAAACCAACTTAAAGGACTATCACTGTTTTTATGGTTTAAAAANAAATGACTCTTTTTTTTAAAATTAGTCACACTCTGAAATTTTGAATACTGATGCCTTATTATTTGGTTTTCATCTAATTGAGAGGGTACTTGTGTAATGTTTATTATTGTTTGTGAAAAAAGAAAAGAAGANAAAAACAAACATACAAGTTTTTGGTAGTACACCACTTTTACCTCTTTTTGTTTTATGTTTTTTTAGGGTCTTTTCTAAATAACCCCACTTAAAAAGATGTTTTTATGCGCTTATAAATCCATCAATTGGTTTACATACCACTAAACCAATATCTTCTTCAACATTTACATCCCAAACCATGCTAAGCATAATATATTTTCCTGTTTTTCCATGTTTCCATCTTTGTATTGTGCAATACCTGGTTAGAGATATAATGGTTGATTCTTTTAAGTTTTGTTCGATCTTTTTGACTCCCTTAAGATCTTCTGGGTGTATTAAATCCTCACCGTCGTATCGTGTTCCTTTTAACTCTGATGGTTTATACCCCATTACATTTTCCCATTTTCCATCTAAATCTGTTATAATACCATCTGACATTCTCCCAGATATATACAAGGTATCTGTTGCTAGGCGATCAAAAACTCCTCCCTGGGGTTTTTTTAATGGTTTGTTTTTTATTTTTTCTTTTAATCCCACAAGCTCATCTTTCAATGAAATGTTTTCTCGCATAAGATAATCTATGATGGACTGTGTTTCTTCAAGAGAACTTGGTTTTTCCATTACAACACCAGCCTTAATAGCAGCAGGAATATCTTTTCTATTTTCCTGAGAAAGTTTTAGCAAATGTTTAGGCGGTATTTGATTTTTAGCAATCCAAATACTGAGGGCCTGTGGTGTTACTCCAAAATATTCAGCGACATCTCTTTTATGCCTAAATCTATGTTTGTCCATCACCTTATTTATTATATCAAGTGCATTTTCCATGATACCTCTAAAACAAATTTATTTTGTTTTTATTTAATTATAGCTTAATTTAAATTAAGATAAATTAAAAAACTTCGCAACTATTAATAACATGCGAAATAAAACCAACTAATATTAGAACATTTTTTAAAAATTTGGAGAAAAAATGAAGTTTAAATACATCTTTTTACCTGTTTTCTTGTTTTCTTGGTTGTTTTCTCAAGACGGCTCAATCTTACCGGGACAAAAATCAGCAATCGCTTCTCTAGCAACATCTTCTGGTTTCTCAACTGAGAACCTAAACACCTACCTTCTTCAAAACTATGGCGTTGGATTAACAGGTCTTACAAGAATCCAGGGCGCCGAAGTAATAAAAGCATTTCAAGCAGGCAATGTTTCTAAACCAAAGTCCATCCAAAGGGAAATCAAAAAAACCTCTGCCTCCTTTATAGAGCCAGGTATGAAAAAACAATTTCACTTTCGTGATGGATCTGTTCGTGTTGGAGAAATTATTTCCGTAAACGATGATGTGGCAACACTGAAAACAAGTAGCGGTAGCTTTAAAATTCCTAAAGGTGAATTTTTAGATGAAACAGCAGAAATTAAAAACAAAAAAGGTGAACTTTTTAATGGCGTAGTTCTTGGTGAAACAGAAGAAGAGTTTGTTCTTCGAACCCAATATGGGGATGCAGTTGTTCAAAAAAGAGATATCTCTAGCATGAAAAGGTATTATGGAGGTGTTTTAGACAAACAAACGGAAAACAAAAAACAGTTTTATCAAGGTAAAGATGAGCTCATGAATATCTTTTTAGACCCAACGGCTTTTCCTCTTACTGCGAATACTTTCTATGTAAGTGGGTTATCAATTGGCTATGGGTTAACAGATAAGTTTATGATGACTTCAGTCTTTGGTTCAAATTTTTCTGGCGATCTTAACCTTCATGCAAAAATGCGTTTTTATCATAAAAAAAACGCAAACAAAGAAGTTGCTGCATCTTGGGGTGCAGGCATACACCGAGCATATAAAGCAAGTGCAATAACTGGAAAATATTCACAAGCTATCAATGTTTCTAATAGCGAAGGGATGCTGCTCGGATCACTCAATGAAATGGATGGAAGCGAAGAAAACAGACCAGATATAGGAGTTGACAAAATAACAAATGATGAAGGTCGCCATCTCTATGCTCAGGCATATGTCGTGTTTTCTTCNAGNAGAAGCAACCCGTCTGGAAGAGGAAAAGTNGGGTGGTCTACCGGTGCAAAGATATCCAATGCTTTTATGAGCAGAAGCAACCTAATTAACGAGACGGTTACCTTAGATAATAACAAAACATACAATGTTTCATGGAATGAAGAATCCAAATACAAANTACCCTACCGAATCTGGGCTGGGATCGAGTATGATTTAAGAAAAGACCTTAAGTTCTTAGCTCTTGCTTGGATTGACAATGGTTACAAAACAATGGAGTTTAGTTCGATTCAACGGGATTACTTAGGGACAGACGGGAGTACTATGTTTTCGCTTGACTCTCCAAGAGGAACCCCAAGCCTTATCGACTTTGACTTTGGGATGCAATATGCCGTTAGTGAAACCTTTAGATTTGGTATTCATTTTCAACAACCATATCTTGATTTTTACTGGGAATTCTTCGAGTTTTAATTCAGATTATTATGAATATCAAAACAAAGCTTTTTTTAACAAGCCTCGTCTTTTCCTTTGTACTTGGACAGAACCAAACAAACTCAAATGAAGTACGGAATATTAGACTAGAGAATTTTAAAAACAACTACAAGGGACAAACCATTCGCTTTACAGACCAAAACTCAAGAGTTGTAGAGGGTGTTTTAATGGAAATAAATGAGACTGATTTCGTAATGTCTATAGACAATTCAGCTGCGTTTTATAGCCATAAAAACGTTGACTTTGTTTACCTCCCTCCTGTTTCCGAAGACTTCTACATAACCGCTAGTATTTCCATTTTAGGTGGGGTAGCCGGTTATGTGGCGACGATTATAGCACATCCATATCCAAACAAAGGTACTCTTGGAGCTGTTTCGACCCTAGGAAGCGTTTTGGGGTTTTTTGTAGGGAAGAACGCTTTTTATAAAACCCAAAAAATTGACATCTCTGGCAGACTTCGTGGTTAAAATTTTTCTTGCCATCTGTTTTTTAGCAATTTCTTTTTTAGGTGGACAAAACATTGTACAGGTAAAACTAAAAAACGGAACAACCATAAATGGTGAATTCATTGGTACCTACATGGAACACGTTCATCTTCTAACAGGTGAAAACATTAACTCTTTCAAGTGTGAGGATATTCAATCTGTAACAAAAAGTCATATTTACAGCTTTGATTATGATTGTAACAAAAACACCGTTTCTGCAGACATCCTTTTCCCCCCACAGCTTAACCCAATGACTGGAGAATGGGAAACAATCATACCCGACGTTTTTGACCCTAAAAAGAGAAAGGTTTTAGCCAAAGAAAAAGAAAAGCTAGCCAGACAAGAAAAACGCTCTTCAAAAGATAAAAAACCTCAAAAAAAACCAAAAGAAAAGCTGAACTTTAACATTGAAAAAAATCTAAAAGATCAACTAGAAAAAACTAAAAACAACTTTCAAAAAGCAATTAACACATCAGTAAAACCAGCTATATCCAAAGAGCAATTAGAAAAGACTAAAAGCTCTTTTCAAGAAATGATTAATCCAAAAATAAAGTCAGCTATATCAGGTTCGTTTTATGAAGATGCAAAAGAAGAACCCTCTCAAAACAAAACACAAACAAATGAGAAAGGGTTTTCTTCACCATCTTCAACTCACAGTGTATCAACCCCCCAAAAGGAAATTAAAGAAAAGTTAACAACGTATTATTACGAAGATGGCGCTATAAGTCTTTCTGAAGATGAAATACGTAGATTTATAAAAAAGGAGGTTCGTAAAGAACTACGAAAAGCCCTCCCATATGAAATAAGAAAGCACAAAGAACAAAACCAAAACAAACTTTTTCAAAATATTCTTCTTGGGTGTGGAGCATGGTTTCTTTTTATGATTATGCTTTCTTAGAAGTGAAACCCTCCCCTATTATACTTGTTTTACTTTTAACCTTTGGATGTCATAATAATGCTCACTTAAGAACTCAGAAAATTCTTANAAAAAAAAGAATCCGTGATATCCATTAGCGGTGTGTTACCTATTGGTGGAATAGATGATAGTTATTCTATTGATGACGAGAATGGTATATTAGGTATGCGTGGAGAACTATCCTACATCAAAGGATTTGGTAATTACGAATTAGGTCCCTACGCAGGATTTGGTTTCAGTGACCTTGATGACCCTGGTTTCATTCTGGGTTTTGATTATAAAAATTATTTAAATATATCTTCAAACAGACCCATAAAATTTGGAGCACAATTTGAATTAAACTCTTCGGAATATGGACAAGTCTTTCATATAAAGCCTAGCCTAATTACTGTAACTAACCAGAAAAAAGCAGGTTATTTTGGTATTCATGGGTTGCTTTATAATGGAAGTTTAAAACTTTGGAATCCTTCACCTTATAATTATTCTAGCCTGGGATTTGGATTTACAATAGGAACAGAATACATATCATCTAAATTATCGATCCAGGCACAGACTGATTTGTCTGTCGTTAATAATGCATTTCGAATTAAAGGAGATTCTAACTTTTTGTATTATGATGATTATAATTATGACCCAGGAGATGATTATTATATACTTGTTGGTTTGAGCGCTGGGGTAAATTTTTTTAATGCTCCTGAAGGTAGGAATAAATTTTTTGAGCCAATGCCAATACCAAATTATAAAAAGGTTAAAACAAAGGATATTCACTATGATCCAAATACTGGAGAAGTCATATCTTCTGGTACAACCAAATTTGATCCGAATACCGGTGAATTACTATCCTCTCAAACCGAAATTTTTAACCCAAACACTGGAGAAAAAATAATTAAACACCATGCTGAAAGATCATATAAAGAAGAAGACAAGTTCACAGAAAGACAGCTTATTGATTTAGCAAAAAAAAATGCACAAGAAAAACATATAGGTGCANTTTGGTCTCTTTTTGGATTGACAGGAGTTCCTTCTAGTGCCTTTGGAAGCATTTTTGGTTTGCTAATTCTAGGNGAAGTTGGTGACGGCACACTAGCTTTTCCTGGCTTTATACTAGGTGGGATGTTTGGAGCAACTCTTCCTTCCGCACTTGCAAAAGGATCTTCTAAATTAACCAAAGTGGCATATCCTCCGGAGATAGAAACAACAGAACAAGAAATGAAGTATAAAAAAACCTACAAATCAGAAATTGGTGTTTTACGCCAAAAATCAANAGCCATTGGCACCGTTGGGGGGGNTGTTGCTTTTGCTGCATTTATCATGCTCGTAGTAGTTGGAAATTAGATTCAAAACACTGAAACGGACTATGCTATTTTTGTTTGAATAGGTTTGTTGCTTCTAGTATATTTATAGGATGTGCTTAGGATTTAAGTTAATGGAAATGGGTACTAGATCATCTTGCACGCAAACACTTATAATATTTAAAAGAAAAATATAAATGACTGAAGAAACAAACGGACGAGGGACATCGATCCCTCGTGGATACCAACAAGAAGATACAGAAGCGAGAAAGTCTTGGATTAAAGAATATTCTGNTGTAGAGATTGATGATANACTAGAAGATAANGCAGAAGACCTTCAAGGNATTATTGAAAACCACGTTGGTTTTATGAAAATCCCTATGGCTGTAGTTGGCCCAATGATTATTGATGGAAAATANGCANAGGGAGAATTTTGTGTTCCTGTTTGTACTCTTGAGGGCACACTTGCAATGTCGATGAATAGAGGAATCTATGCCTCTGCTCTTTCTGGTGGAATAAAAGTAAATCACTTTCGCCAAGAACTGTCCCGAGCACCTGTGTTTATTTTTGACAACTTAAAGGAAAGTTCAGATTTCCAAGTATGGGTTACTAAAAACGAAGAGAAAATAAAAAAAGTCGCTGAAAGCACTACAAACCACGGTCGAGTACTACGTATAGATCAATATACTGTTCAAAACTATGTCATTTTAGACCTTGTTCTTGACACTAGTAATGCAGCTGGACAAAACATGGTAACTTTGGCGGCAAAGGTTGCTTGCGAGTACATCCAAAAAGAGACCAATCACAACTACTTTCTTGAGTCCAATATGAATAGTGATAAAAAAGCATCTGTGAGAAATATGATGCTAGGCCGGGGACACGGTGTAACAGCAGAAACAACAATTAAAAATAGCGTTATGAAACGAATATTAAAAATGGATCCAGACATATTGTTCGACGCTTGGAGTTTTTTCCCAATTGTTTCAAGCATGGCTGGAACTCACGGAAACGGCCTCCATGTTTCAAATGCGCTTACAGCAATCTATTTAGCAACCGGTCAAGATGCTGCTTGTGCAGCAGAAAACAGTGTTGCGCATGTAGGATTAGAAAAAAGGGAAGATGCTCTTAAATTTAAACTTACGCTTCCCTCTTTAACGGTTGGAACTGTTGGTGGGGGAACTCGACTTAAAATGCAAAATAAAAACCTTAAACTTTTGGGTTGCTCTGAAGGAGAGCACTCCAGTAGAAAGCTTGCAGAGATTATTGCTGGAGCCACGTTGTCCTTAGAAATTTCGCTTATTTGCGCTATTGGTTCACACACCTGGACAGATGCCCATATGAAATATGGAAGAAAATAAAAATAAAAATGGATGTTCTAAACAATCCAAAATATTCTTATTTAATTAAAAAACAGCCTTTTTACTATAAAATATTTAAAACATTATTTTATTATTATTCTAGAACTGTTTTTAAGATATACACACCCGTTACAGTCCAAGGACAAGAAAACATACCCGACGATTCTTTTATAGCTTGCAGTAACCACAATAGCCATCTCGACGTTGCTTTACTTTCAGTATCAACAAAAAAAAACTACAATCAAATGGCTATGCTTGCAGCAAAAGATTATTTTTTTGATAGTTGGATTAGAAGAATATCAATAAATATGGTGATGAACCTAATTCCTATTGATAGAAAAGTTAATGGAGTTCGTAATTTTTCCATTGAAAACACTCTATCGCTTTGTAAAGCATTTATGGACTTTGAAAAACGAAACCTAATTATGTTTCCAGAAGGAACTCGAGGAAACCCAGGTGAACTCTTACCTTTCCACCTTGGGACAGCAAAGTTTTCAATTCATTTAAATAAACCGATACTTCCTGCTGTTATTTATGGATCTCATTTAGTCTGGCCACGTGGAAAAATTTTTTTTAGCTGGCCTAAAAGAATAAAGGTAATCATATTAAAACCTATTTATCCAGGTAACTTTTTAAAGGAAAAAAACCCAAGCAAAGACTCTATACAAGAAGCAACAAAAGAAATGACCGAATTCTTAGAAAATCAAATCAAAGAAAAGACTAAATTATTGTATGGATAAATCAAAAAAATTTTTTGCTGTGAACAATGTTAACTGGGGACACCGATGGGGATATAAAGACACATCCTTTGAGTCTAAGGGTGAGAAAAGCGTTTCTCTTTCTGGAAACCGTTATGAAATTTGTTCCAAAACACTCCCTAGTTTAATTCCTTTTGCAGAAGATGTTTTGGGCATAAAGGTTTCACCAAATCCTCAAATAAAAGAAGTTGAAAACAAACCGGTTTCAAAACAAAAAATCAACAAACCTTTCTTAGATGAACTAGTCTCTATCTTTGATGAAGATCGATTTTCTTCCTCTGACGAAGAAAGGCTTTTACACAGTCATGGACAGACAACTTCAGATGAAGTATATAAAGTTTTGTATTCAAAGCTAGAATCTTTTACGGATTTAGTTTTCTATATTGAAAGTGAAGAAGAAGCCAAAACCTTAATCTCTCTGGCAAACAAGCACAATGTATGTTTAATTCCGTTCGGGGGAGGAACAAGTGTCTCAAACGCACTAAAAATACCCAAAGATGAAAACCGTATGGTTGTCTCTGTTG
>NZHK01000049.1 GCA_002691285.1 Fidelibacterota bacterium
AGTACCATACGGATTTACTCTTGGTGTATCGCTAGTAAGCGACAGAAATCAATATTTAGGACTCCGAGATAGAGATGGAGATGGACGTCCTGACTTAGTTGATGATTTTCCTGAGAATAAATCCTATTGGTTAGATACAGATGGTGATGGATTGGCTGACAATATGGATAATGAATGGGACATAGATGGTGATGGAATAACGGATACATTGGATGCTAATATACCAGGATGGAATTTGGATACTGTTGTTGTTTTAGATGACTCTGTTTTTACAAAAGCAGAGCCAATTGATGTTAACAAAGAGACCGAGTCATTTCGTGCATTTGCATTAGATGCTGGAATACCGATACTTAATGAGGGACCTATCAAAATAAATTTTTATGCACAATTTGCCGCCCTTTTGGGAAAAACACATAATCCTGAAAGTGAAAAGAAGGAAGAAGCAGGATATGGATTAATTCCCTTTGGTCTGGGTGCAAAATTTGGTCCAGCACAGTTTAATTTTGAATTTCGAATGGTTCCAAATGGAAATTTTGAATTTGGATATTTTGACCGATCCTATGAAATAGAAAGAGCCACTTTTGAACTTGGCCAAAATAATAGAGGAAATATTGTCACAAAATCTTCCAAGCTTGGATATTATGGAAAACAAAATGGTTTTTATTCATCTTTAACCTTGGACCTGGGATCTTTAGTGGATGCTAGTATGGCTTTCCAAAGTTTAAATGGTGAAATGTTTGATGACCATAAAAGAAAATATGATGAATCATCTAATCAAAGTTTTACGTCCGTAATTAAGTTGAAAAAACCCATAAGTAAAATTGAAAAAGCTACCTGGTTTTACCAACAAAGAAATGTTCCAAATCCTTTTGACTTTGAATATTCTGAGTCAACAATAACCGGATACAATATTGGCTTAAATCTTGGAAATGGCATGGTCCTTTCCTATGTGTTCCGTCGAACATTTAAAGATCTAAATGGGGACGGAGATGTGAAAGACGAAGGGGAAATGATTAATATGACTGGGGTAGAAACCAGTTTTTCATTTTGATGACATCAAAAGAAATACGAAAATCTTTTATTGAGTTTTTTGAGGAAAAAAACCACAAATTTACTCGAAGTTCTTCTGTTGTCCCTTCTGATGATCCTACACTTTTATTTACGAATGCAGGAATGAATCAATTCAAGCCAATTTTTTTAGACCAAATCGTTCCGAAGGATTTGAGAGCGGTGAACAGTCAAAAATGTATTAGAGTCTCTGGAAAGCATAATGACCTAGAAGAGGTGGGTGTAGATACTTTTCATCATACATTTTTTGAGATGCTTGGGAATTGGTCTTTCGGAGATTATTACAAAAAAGAAGCAATTCAGTGGGCTTGGGAACTTTTTACAGAAAGATGGGATTTAGATAAGGAAAGACTTTGGGCAACTGTTTACAAAGATGACGATGAAGCATTTAATTTATGGTTAGAGTTTACAGATATCAAGCCTGAGCGAGTAATTCGATGTGGAAAAAAAGATAACTTTTGGGAAATGGGAGATACTGGCCCCTGTGGTCCTTGTTCAGAAATCCATTTCTATATTGGAGATGACCTAGAAAAACAACATGCTTCTGGAGTAAACAACTCAGATATGTACTGGGAGTTATGGAATCTAGTTTTCATACAAAACAATCGTATTGAGGATGGTTCTCTTGATGAACTTCCTGCCAAGCATGTCGATACGGGTGCAGGACTTGAAAGAATTGCTGCTGTGATGCAAGGAAAAGATAGTAACTATGATACAGATCTCTTTTTACCTATAATATTAGCTATTCAAGAAAAGGCTAAGTCGGATTATAAAATCAATCCTATTCCCCATAGAGTCATAGCAGATCATATAAGAATGCTTTGTTTTTCAATAGCAGATGGTGCATTACCATCTAATGAAGGAAGAGGCTATGTTCTAAGAAGAATCTTAAGACGTGCTTCAAGATTTGGAAGAAGTTTAGGACTTGAAGAACCATTCATGTTTGAATTAGTACCGGTTTTAATTGAAACTATGGGCGATAACTTTCCAGAGATCGATGAAAAGAAAACTCACATTGAAAAAGTGATACGCGCAGAAGAAAACTCATTTAACGATACCTTAGATCGAGGGCTGAATCACTTTGAAAAAATAATAAATCAAGATGTCATCGTCGATATAAGTGGTGAAGATGCATTTAAATTATATGATACATATGGTTTCCCATTTGATTTAACTCAGCTCATGGCGAGAGAAAATAATCTAGAGGTTGACGAGGAAGGTTTTCATAATTGTATGAGAAAGCAAAAAGAAAAGGCAAAATTATCAGGGAAATTTAAAATATCATCAGAATCTTTAGAATGGATATCCGTATCGGAACAGTCTGATTCAGCTTTTATTGGTTATGATAGCCTTAAAAGTGATTCTAAAATAATAGAATATTCAAAAAATAAAGAAGGGGAACTTTATTTGATCTTAGACCAAACTCCTTTTTATGCTGAATCCGGTGGCCAGGTCGCAGATATGGGTAAAATAACTGGGGAAAATATTACTTTAGATGTTATTGATGTAAAAAATATGAATCAGTCGATCATTCATATTTGTGAAGGAACTTTTGAGTATTCAAACCCCAATGTCCACTGTACTGTAGAAAAAACACGCAGAAACAAAACAAGAAATAATCATACAGCTACTCATCTTATGCATAAGGCACTAAAAAATATTCTCGGTGATCACGTTAACCAAGCAGGTTCGCTCGTACATCCTGATTATTTACGGTTTGACTTGACTCATTTTGAAAAAATTACAAAAAATCAGATTGCGGAAGTTGAAAAAATGGTAACCGATCAGATATTGGAAAACAAAAAGTTAGAGGTGTCCATTAAAAGTTTTGATGATGCGAAGAGCCAGGGAGCAGAAGCCCTTTTTGGAGAGAAATATGGAGAAGAGGTCAGAGTGGTAAAAGTTGGAGATTATTCAATGGAACTTTGCGGAGGAACCCATGTAAATCGAACCGGTGATATTGGAATGTTTAAGATTACGGAAGAGTCTTCGTTGGCATCAGGAGTACGAAGAATTATTGCGCTAACTGGGACTAATGCGTTAGAAGAAATTCAGAGAAACCATTACGTGCTAGATACACTTCAGAAAAAATTAAATGTATCTTACCCCGAAATTATCAGCAGAGTAAACACACTGATTGATGATAAGAAGGATTTAGAAAAAAAAGTAAGGAAACGATCTTTTACAAATTTTGAACATGAAATTTTTAGTAATGCTGAAAAAATTGGAGATATCAAATTCATTCTTAAAAAAGTAAATGTAGATAGTATGGATGAGTTGAAGTCTTTAGGTGACCAAATTTTTAACAAATTGTCGAATGGAATCGCAGTTCTTTTTTCTGAAGGGGAGGAAAAGCCNATGGCTTTGATNGTTGTTGCAAAAAAATTAAACGAATCTGGTATATTGGCAGGCGATTTAGCAAAGAAAATTGGTTTGTTTATGGCAGGCGGAGGNGGAGGTAAGCCTCANATGGCGACTGCAGGAGGGAANGATAATTCTGNACTNGANTTAGCAATGAGTGAAACTAAAGATTTAATNGCTAANATTATAAAGNCAGTTTAGATGCAATATGAAAAAGACAAACAAGATTATTTTATATATATCGAAAAAGATGAACAAATAATGCACTCCCTTACTAAGTTTTGCCTGGATAACAATATTCAAAATGGTAAAATATCTGGAATTGGAGCAGTCAAAATGACTGAAATAGGGTCGTATGACATTGTGAAAAAAGAATATCTAAAAAAAGAATATTCAGATGTGTTTGAATTGGTAAGCTTTGAGGGCAATGTAACGTTGAAAGAGAACCAACCATTTGTACATGCTCATGTTGTTCTTTCGAATCATAATATGGCTACGGTAGGAGGACATTTATTTGAATCGACTGTAGCAGCAGTGGGAGAATTTTTTCTTAGAAAATTTGAAGGTAGTGCTTTTCGTAAGTTAAACAGGGAAGTAGGATTGCCATGTATTTGTCTACAAAATGATTTTAAATAGTATGAAGAAGGTATTAGATACACCCAATTCTCCAAAGGCGGTAGGCACCTATAATCAAGCGGTTGAGAGCAATAATTTCATTTTTACAAGTGGCCAAGTTGGAATTGATCTTAGTAGCAATAAACTTGTTGAGGGCGGAATAAGCAATGAAGTTAATCAGGTCCTCCAAAATATAGAATCTATTTTAAATGACGCGAATCTAAACAAGAATCACATAATTAAATTGACGGTATTCTTGATTGACTTAAACCAATTTGAAATAGTAAATGAATCGTTTAAACGCTTTTTTGGCAATATTGACTTTCCAGCAAGGTCAACAGTAGAAGTATCCAAATTGCCATTAGGAGCAAATATTGAGATAGAGTGTATTGCGTCCAAGTAAGTTAACTTTTTTTTGCAAGATATTTTTATGTATTGTAGCGATAAATATTGTTCTAGCTAATGAAGAAAGATCTATAGAAAATAAAGATCCAAAAAAGGCATTTTACTTTTCGTTAGTGCCTGGTATGGGACAACTTTACAATGGCAAACTGATAAAGTCAGCAATATTTGTTGGGTTAGAAATATCAGCATATGTTGCATGGAAAGATAATTCTGGTAAGTACAACAGTTATGACAGTAACAATTATCCACTTAAAAAACATAGATATCTTGAAAAGAGAAATAAATATGCCTGGTGGATTGGAATTCTTTACTTTTACGCGATGATTGATGCTGTTGTAGATGCACATTTGAATTCTTTTGACTCATTAATGGATAGTCCCCTAAAACAAAAAAATAGTAAGAGGAAAACAAATGAAAAATAGAGAACACTGGGGCTCAAGACTTGGTTTTATTCTTGCTGCTTCGGGATCAGCTGTAGGTCTTGGGAATATATGGAAGTACCCACATATGGCTGGAGAAAATGGTGGAGCTGCATTTACTGTAATATATCTGATATGTATTTTGTTGGTTGGTTTACCAATTGTAATTGCTGAATTTGTTATTGGCAGAAAAACCCAATTAAGTCCGGTTGGAGCATTTAAAACTTTGGCACCCAATACAAATTGGAAATATGTAGGTGTCCTTGGTGTTTGTGCTGCGTTTGTAATTCTTTCGTTTTATGGTGTTGTAGGAGGTTGGACTCTTAGGTATGCATTGCTATCTTTGGTAGGAGGTTTTACTAAAATTTCTGGGAATCCTGAATTAGCAGGAGAGCAGTTTAGTCTGTTTATTTCCAACCCAATTAATCCTGTTTTTTGGCAGATTGTTTTTATGGCATTAACCATTTTCGTTATTGTTAGAGGTGTAAAAGGCGGTATTGAAAAATGGGCCAAAATAATGATGCCTGCAATTTTATTGATTCTTGTTATTTTGATGATTCGAGGACTTACCTTACCAAATGGATTGAAAGCACTTGAGTTCTTATTTCAGCCAAAATTTTCCGATTTAAATGCATCTAGTGTTGTTTTAGCTTTAGGTCATGCGTTCTTTACATTAAGCCTTGGTATGGGCACAATGATAACCTACGGTAGCTATCTAAAGAGTGATCAAAATTTATTGTCTTCAGCTTTATGGATAATTCTTCTAGATACTATTATTGCTATTATGGCTGGGATTGCTATTTTTGCAACTGTTTTCGCACTTGGTGCTAATCCTGATTCAGGGCCAGGTTTAATTTTTGTAGCACTTCCTACAATGTTTCCCCAAATAGCTGGCGGCACTCTGTGGGGATCACTATTTTTCTTTTTACTTTTTATGGCCGCTCTTACTTCAGCAATCTCAATTTTAGAAGTGATTACTGCTTTTTTCATTGATGAACTAAATTGGAGTCGCGAAAAAGCTACTGTTGTTTTTGGTTCTATTGTGACCATTGTTGGTATCTTTTGTTCTATGTCAATGGGAGGTTTTGATGACTTCAATACTTTATTTAATATCTCTTTCTTTGATTTTCTTGATTATTTATCATCAAAATACATGTTGCCAATTGGAGGTATGCTAACGGCGTTATTTGTCCTATTAAAATGGGGTGTAGGTGATTTTGTTCAAGAACTAAAAATTGGTATGGAAGATAAAAGAATTGATCCTTTGTGGTTTAAGGTCCTTTTTATCATATCTGCATTAGTAGTTGGCTTTATTATTACGAATGAAATAATAGAGATAATTACAGGTTCCTCAATCATTGGATAAAATATGATTATTGCCCGAATTTTTCCAAAAAAGTCTCAGAATTTTAAGAATGCTAAACCTTTTTTTCAAAAAATCGGTAATTCTATGGATTCAGGAGGATGGATTCGACTATTCTCTTTATGGACTCTTATTGTTGCAGGTATTGTTTTGAATATGGACTTTGAAAATAGATATGTTTACTGGAGTTGGTCAGGATGGGAGTCAGGTTTCATAAAGTTAGTATTCGCTTCTGTTGTATACTTCTATTTTTTAAACCCAAATAATATATGGGTTATTGGTTCAAAAAGATTGCAGAATAAAGAAATTATTATACATGCAGTAATTGCATTTATCTTGCTTATTTTTGGTTATGTTGGGATAGGTTCAATGGTTCCAAACTTTTTAGGGATCTTTCCATATTTTACGGCTTTTTTGTCGGGCCTACTCATTTTCCAATTCCCACTTATTTTAGATGAGGACAAAGGCGTTTGGAATTATTTTGATTGGAACAATAAGTTTCAATACTTTTCCCTTTCTTTAATCTTAATGATCGCATCAGTTTTCTTGGGTGTTTTTTTAGATGACCCAATTATGAGTACAGCTGGAGCTGTTTCTGTTGCTTTTCCTTTGGTAGGCCTTATTTGGCCTAATCATGTAAGGCATTTGCAACGAGCTAGATTTTTCCCCTTATTTACTTTTGCTATGTTTTTATGTGTCCGAGCACCTTGGTTCTTAATCCCTTTAAGTATTTTATTTTTTCTTATAAGAACCATTAATTATTTTCGCTTTGGAATTGTTTATCCTTCTTTTGGTGTAGATTTTTTAGAAGAATAAGAATGTATGATGTTATAATTGTTGGAGCAGGGCCAGCTGGAGCTACCGCAGCTCTTTATGCTGAAAGAAATAATCTTAGATGTATTGTTCTTGATAAAGCAATATTCCCAAGAGACAAAATTTGTGGTGACGCCCTTTCTGGTAAAAGTGTTAGAATTATGGAGGAGCTAGATTTGACTAGTGGCGTAGAAAAATTGGATGGGTCTGAGATTAATAGAATTACGTTTGGTGGGCCCAATCATAGTCATTTTGATGTCCACCTTAAAGGAAATAAAAAAAATAATTTTATCACCAAAGGTTATGTAATACCGAGAAAAACCTTTGATTATTTTTTATTTAAAAAAGCAAAAAATTCTACTGAAATCCTAGAAGGATTTAAAGTCAAAGATTTGATTTATGAGAAAGATAAGCCTGCTGGAATTAGAGGAATCAATCGAGATGGTAAGGAGCAAGTCATTGAAGCCCCTATTATTTTGGGTTGTGATGGAGCAAATTCGATTGTTGCTAGGAAATTAGATGCTTATAAAAGAGGTATGGATAATACTGCTGTTGCTATAAGGTGTTACTATGAGGGTGTAGAGGGGCTTTCCAATCAAATTGAACTTCATTACATAAGCGAAGTAAAGCCAGGATATTTCTGGTTGTTTCCTGCAGGGAATAATAGAGCAAATATCGGAATTGGATTAAGTAAAAATGATGCCAAGAAAGAGGATCGTACTCTTTCTAAGATCATGGAAGAAGTAACGCAATCTAAGTATTTTAGGAGTAGATTTTCCAATGCAAGGCCACTCGAAAAACCAAAAGGATGGAATCTTCCAATGGGAAGCATTCGTAGAAAAAACCATGGAGATGGTTTTATGCTTCTCGGAGATGCTGCAGGATTAATTGATCCCTTTACAGGAGAAGGTATAGGCAATGCTATGGTTGCAGCTAAGTATGCAATTTCGATCGCAAAAAAAGCCAAAAAGAGCGGAGACTACTCTGAAAGTATGTTAAGAGCATATGATGATTTATTATGGAATGAAATAGGCAAGGAGCTTAGGACAAGTACAAAACTTCAGTCCCTATCTAGGTCAAGTTTTTTATTAAATTTTGTCATTAAGAGAGCTTCTCGAAATCAAGAGGTTCAGGAAATTATTTCAGGTATGTTATCTAAAGAAATTCCAAAAGATGAGCTATCTAGTCCTCTTTTTTATTTTAAAATTTTATTCTCATAAGGGGTTTTCTATTGGAATCTAAAGAATTATTACAATCTCTGAAACTTTCTACATTTATTGCTTTTGATTTTGAAACCACTGGTTTAGATCCAAATAATGACAGAATTATAGAGATTGCTGCAATACGATTTGAGCATGGTGAGATCGTTGATCGTTTTGTAAGTTTAGTAAACCCAGGTATTGACATTCCCAATTTGATTACAGAAATCACTGGAATATCAAATTCTATGGTGTATAAGTCGCCCACGGAAGCTGAAATTATTGATGACTTTTTAAGCTTTCTTAGGGATTCTCCTCTTGTCGCTCATAACATACGCTTTGATGAACAATTTTTATCTAGACTATGCCAAAGGCATGAAAAAGAAGAAAATAACTTCAAGAAATATGATACGCTTCAACTTGCAAGGAGTCTTTTATTTGAGCAACCGGTATTCAACTTAACTGCGTTATCAGACTTCTACGGATTATCATCAGATAACGCCCATAGAGCTGAAAATGACACGGAAAATACCGGATTCATTTTCTTGGAATTAATAAAAGAATTGGCAGGCTATCCCTTAGATTTTATATCAAAAGTAAATGCACTCATTCAAGGTGAAAGTATTCCTAATCTTCATCTTTATGTTGAAATGGCTAGTGCTTTAGCAATGAAGGGAGATTTACAAAAAGGTTTAATCAAACATGGTATAATTCCTAATTGTAAAACAAATATTTTTTCTCATAATGGACCTAATAGTGTAGAATCTTTATCTGCTGAAGATGTATTTGGAAATTCTGGTGCTTTATCTAAAGTCCACCGAAATTTTGAAAACAGACCAAATCAAGAACAATACGCTAAGCTTGTAAATAAAATTTTATCTGAAAGCGGTAAAATAGGTGTTTTGGAAGCGGGAACAGGTTTAGGAAAGTCGATG
>NZHK01000014.1 GCA_002691285.1 Fidelibacterota bacterium
GAGAAAAGGCTTTTAAATCTGTGGAGCTGAGCGGGATCGAACCGCTGACCTCTTGAATGCCATTCAAGCGCTCTCCCAACTGAGCTACAGCCCCAAAGTATAATCAGTAATCTTTTGGTCCATCAGGCTGCCCAGACTCATATTTCCGTGAAGCCAAATTTAACGGAGCCTTAACCAATTTATCTACAGAAGTCATAGCGTACAAAGAACCCGTATTAGGATGAATTGCTACAAGATCATGAAATTCATACTCGTTAGCTATATCCACTAATTTAAGATTTGCATTATTCTTATGGGTAAAACCAAACTGACCTTTATAATTAATTTTATACCATTCATCTACATCTTGAATATGCTCAAATTGATTAAAATTGCTTGCTATACCAATTATAGATCCATTTGGCCTACTTCTAATATGTGCCTTGGGTACTGTAATCTTCACATCATACTTGGGTTTTAATTGTTTAAGGCCTTTAATCTTAACCCGTTCAAAATTAGCTTTAAATGTTCTAGCTTCTTCGCGAGGAACAAAAATTTGGTATTGTGTATCGTGAAGCACTATGGGAAAAGTTTCATTTTCAGCATCATATCTACCTATATCATTAGGTTTAAACTCAACTGGTGAGGAAGATTCGCTCATTAGTGTTTCAACAACTGCTTTTCTTTTTAATTCTTTTTCTTTCGCTACCTGCAATCGTTTTGCTTTCTTTATTTCAGACTTTTGAGTTGTCATCTGAACAATTTCTTTCATTAGTCCAACTTGCCCTGATACCCTTTTTTTGTATTCGCTCACTGTTTCAAACTCATCATGTGGAAAAAACATTGAGGGATTTGCTTCCATAGCTAACTCATAAACTGTCTTAACTCTTATATAATTAGAAAATGACTTTTTCTGACTTTTACCTTCAATAGGAACTAACTCCTTATTTTCCCCTTCTAATCTTTCATTATTCTTTTTTAAGTTTTCGTTGTTTTCAGAAACTAAAATTCTTTGATTGTTCTTCTCCACATTTGAGATAATTTGACTTTGAGGTAAACTCGCAACTGAAGAAGTATTCTTAACAGGATCAATATTTAATGCTGCATTAGAAGAGTTCATTGATTTTGAACCAGCGCAATTTGTGTTGAGAAATAATGTTATCACAAAAATAATACAGTAATAGGATAAAATTTTCAATTCTCTCATTTTATCAAATATCTTTAACACATCTAAATCCAAAATTTGTATCACGGTAGTCTGGCTTAAGCTTATATCTTCTTGAAATATCACAAAAAACATCGTTACTAAACCAGGATCCACCTCTTACAACCTTTTCTGTTCCATAATCCGGACCTAGCGGATTAATTTTGTTAGCAACTTGAAAATATTCATCATGATACCAATCTGAGCACCATTCCCATACATTACCGCTCATATCATAAAGACCCAGAGCATTAGGCTTTTTCCTGCCCACTGGTTGCTTTGATTCGGTATTAGATAAAAACCAAGCTACTTCATCAATCTTATTTGATCCTGAAAATTTCGAGAAGCTTTTGCTTCTTGCACCACCTCTCGCAGCATATTCCCATTCAGCTTCAGTGGGTAATCTTTTACCAATTTTTTGAGCATAATCCATTGCATCAAACCATGAGACATTTTCTACAGGGCATTCCATGCATCCTGCATAATCAGATGCGTATTTACCCATAACTTGACGATATTCCCTTTGTGTAACCTCAGTCTCATCCATCAAAAAACTACCCAATTCAACAGCATGAGAAGACACTTCTTTATTTAAAATACCAATACTGCTACGCATATAATTCCCTCCGTCAACATATACCATACCCTCTGGAATAGTGATAATACGGAAATTAATAATTTTACCGATTATAAAATCTTTATCAATTAAAAGCCAATTAACTTCATTATTTTTCCCAGGCAGTACATTGGCACCAATATCTCCATCAGCATCGATTATAATTGAGTAATTCTTACCATCATCTATTGAATAAACAACAGCAACCTTATCTCCCCTATAAAGTTTCCCTTCCATATCATATGATATATTGATAGAAAGACCATCCTGCTTAGCACGTACATTATTATATATCTGACCATTAAGGACGGATAACAAAACTACCGTAACTAGTTTATATACAATTCTTATTTTCATATTAATTGAATTTGAAGGTATTAGAAATAAAAGGCAAATAATTTTGATTAAAATTTAATTAAAAAATTTTAATTTGGTAAAAAATTTATCCTCTAGATGAAAAGCCTTTAAATAGCATAATAATGATATTTACAGGTTTCTATTAAAATAGTCTATCATCTTTTGATACAAGTGCTTTCTTGATCCACCACCATATATTCCATGATTTTTATTTGGGTAGTTATACCATTCAACATCTTTACCCAAACTCAAGGCATGGTTTACAAATTTAGATGTATGCTGTAAATGAACGTTATCGTCATTAGTTCCATGCATAAGCAAGAGACTTCCTTTCATTCGATAAATCCACGAGAGTACATTAGTTGAATCATAACCAGACTTATTTGTCTCTAGACTACCCATATATCTTTCTGTATATGCGGTATCATATAATCGAAAATCTGTACAAGGAGCTATGGCAACTCCAGTTTTAAAATATTTACTATTCCTAGTTACCATTAAACAAGTAAAATAGCCTCCACCACTCCAACCCCATGCACCTACTCTTTGAGGGTCAACATAGCCAAGGCTTATTAATTGTTTTACTCCCGCTGCATTATCAGCAATAAGGTATTTAGACATATCTCCATAGCTGAAATTTTTAAATTTTTCTCCTCTGCCGCTCATCCCTCTTGAATCCATTGAAAAAACAATATATCCTTGCTGCGATAAGTATTGAGACCATAATGAACCCCATTTATTCCAAACAATCTGTGTTCCTGGCATACCATAACCATGTACAATTAAAGGGTATTTTTTTTCAGGATTATAATTTTTTGGTAGCAATAGTAATCCATCAAGTATTGAAGAACTATCTAAGGAAGAAAATTGAATAATTTTTGGGGTTTGCCATTCGTATTCTTCAAACTGGCTTTTATCTGTCTTATCTATTATGCGAATTAAATTACCTGTACTCAATTCTTTCAATTGGATAACTTTTGGAATTTGAAGGCTTGAAAAAGTATCAAGAAAATATAACTTTGATCCCAAGAGTGATACTGAGTGGTTTCCATCCTCTGGGGTCAAAAGTTTTAAATCTGTACCATCATATCTAATTGAATATAACCTGCTTTCAAAAATAGATTCTTTGTTACCCTTAAAATAAACAACCTCTTTATCTTCGTCGATATGTACAATTTTGGTTACTTCCCATTGCCCTTGCGTAATTGGCCAAGAGATACTTCCTGAATGTTTAGAAATCCAGAGATGCTTGTACCCAGACTTTTCAGAAATCCATATAATTCTACCATCCTTTAAAAACCTGATTTGCTTATGATTTTCAAGCCATCCTTTTGGATCCGATTCAGATAATATTTTCACAGACTTACCAGTTTTCCTATCTGCTACAAAAATATTCCAGTTTTTTTGTAATCTATCTAAATGCATATAAGCAACTTTATCTTTGTTCACCCATTCCATCCAGGGTAAATATCCGTCGACAACTGCACCTCCTTTAATCCATTTTCTTCCAGCTCCTTTTAAGCGAATAATACCTAATCTTAATGACGGATTACTTTCACCTACCTTTGGATAATGAATTGTTTTTATTGTTGGATAATGATTTAGCTCATTTAGCATGAAGAATTCAGGAACCATTTCCTGATTTTCCTCCCAAAATGAAATGTATTCAGAATCGGGAGACCATCTATATCCATCATATCCGGTCAATTCCTCCTCGTAAAGCCAACCAAAATGTCCATTTAAAAGTGTCTCACTACCAGTTCTAGTAAGCTGTCTTTCCCTTTTTGTTTTAATGTTAAAAATATAAATATTATTATCTTCACGTACATATGATACATACATTCCATTTGGCGAGAACTTAACATTCCTAAGCTTTTTATTTTGAGATGAGACTGGTAAACATTCTTTATTTATTATATCATAAATAAAGAATGTTGCTGTAAAAGAATGTCTCCAAAGTTTTTTTTTATCTGTGCCGATTAATAATCTTCTTCCATTATTAGAAAAACTTAATGTATTTACAAAAACATCATTTCCTTTCCAGCTAAAGCTAATACTATCAATAAAAGGTATTGTATCATTCTTTATTAAATCCACTTTAAACCATTCTTTCCATTTATCACCTTGCCCTCTTATTAGAATGGCATTCTCGTTTGGGAAAAAACCATGCCACCCCAGAGAAGCTATTTTAAAAGGTGAATCCATTACGGCCTGGTCTAAAGTAAGTTTTTTGCCATAAATGGTAACTGAAAGGATGAACAAAAGAAAGAATCTCACTTTAATTCACTTTTTATTCGTTTTAAAAATTCTACCATCATTTGAAAATTTAGTCTTCCTGTATTTACATTTCTTGGACTAGGATGAAATGCACCAAAAAGAATTAACTTATTAGGCATTTCATATCGTACTCCATGACCAAATTTATAATCTTTCATTTTTATCGGATGTTTTTTTCTTACATATTTTAGATAAGAGTCAAATCCTATTTTACCAAGCCCTAAAATAACTTTAATATTTTTTAGCATTTCAAACTCTTTATTTAAAAATTCTTCGCAGTTTTCTTTCTCTTCAGGTGTTGGCTTATCTCCAGGAGGTACACACTTTACCGCAGTAGTTATATATCCATCTAATTCCAAACCGTCATTTCTGTGTTCTGAATTAGGTCGATTAGATAATCCCACATGATGCAGACATCTAAAAAGAAATTCAGCAGATCTATCACCAGTAAAGACTCTACCTGTACGGTTACCTCCATGGGCAGCAGGTGCGAGACCTAAAACCAAAATTTTTGCAGTTTTAGAACCAAATCCTGGCACAGGCTTCCCCCAATATTCCCAATTTGAATATGCTTTTCTTCTCTCTAAAGCAATTTTTTCCCGAAATTGAACAAGGCGATCACATTTTCTACAATCGATAACTTTTCTTTTTAACTGCTCGATGTTCATAAGTTGTATTAATAGTTTGGATTACTACCTTTTAGTTTAGCTAACCTTGTTCATTGTTTCATCAAATACCGATGCATAAATTTGAATGTTATTTTTTTAAACAATTCTTTAATTCTAGGAAGGTTTTTTTATGGCATTAATGACATCTATGAGAGAAAGAATGCATGTTGTGCTTTGGGCTTTGTTAGCACTTTTTCTCTTAAGTATGACTGTAGGAGGATTAGTTGGTGGGGCAAATATTATTGATCAGTTGATTGGTAATACCAATCCTCAGACCACAATTGCAAAAGTAAACGGAGAAATAATTTCTCCTTCACAATTTAATAGTCTTGTCAATCAACAATTAACAAGTTTAAAAAGTAATGGCCAAAGTGTTAATGATTTTCAAATCAATCAAGCCCGGAACCGTGCTTGGGATAATATGCTTCAAGATATTTTGGTTACTCAAGAAGTAGAAAAACTTGGAATTAAAGCCTCAAATAAAGAAGTAATGTATCATTTGGAAAACCAACCACCTACATTTCTCCAACAAAATCCCACTTTTCAGACAGAAGGTAAATTTGATTTAGATAAATATCTTGCTGCTCTAGCTAACCCCACTGGAGATGAATGGGTTCCAATAGAACAATTTATGAAAAATAATTATATACCGAATTTTAAACTTCAAAAATTAATTGATGAGAGTATCGTTATTTCCGAAGATGAAGTTTTGGCTGAATTTAAAAATAGAAACTTAGATTATACTTTAACAGCTTTACATATTACATCGTCTTTAGTCTCTAAAGAAGACTCTGAACCAACTCAAGATGAAATCATAGAAAAATATAATAAAATCAAATCAGATGAATATAAACATAGCGAACTCAGAAACTTAAGTTACGTTTCCTGGAAAAAGGAACCTTCTAACCAAGATTCAATTGATGCTAAAGGTTTAGCAAATGAATTGGTCCAAAAAGCAAGTTCCGGCAAAGAATTTGCTTCACTTGCAAATCAATATACTATGGATCCAAGCAACCAAGGCACCAAGGGTGGAGACCTAGGATGGTTTAAAAAAGGAAGAATGGTAAAGCCTTTCGAGGAAGCCGCATTTCAAGCTAAAAAAAATCAAATAATAGGCCCTGTTTTGTCTAGGTTTGGCTACCACATAATTCATGTAAGAGATAAAAGAATTGATAATAAAGGAGATAGTGAAATACTAGCTTCTCACATACTTATTAAAATTGATATTTCTCCATCGACTTTATCTTCAATTAGGAGGAGTGCTACTCTTTTTAGCTATGATGCTCAGGACAATGGATTTTTTTCAGCTGCTGAAGATTATAATATGAATATATCCAAGGCAGAGAAACTTAGTGCAGATGATTTAGCAGTTAAAGGACTAGGTAATCTTCGTTCAGCTGTTCGATTTGCATTTAATAATAAAGTTAATACCGTTTCAGAGATTGTAGAAAACGACCAATACTTTGTTCTTTGCTACTTAGATTCCATAATTCCAAAAGGATTCAAAGCAATTGATGACGTAGAAGCACAATTAATGACTAAAATTAAAAATGAGAAAGCCAAAATGGCCACTCTAGATGAAACAAATAAATTACTGATTGATATATCATCAGGAACAAAAAAGCTCTCTGATTTAATTAAAAGTAAAAAAGGACTAGATGGTTTTATCAAGGAAACTAAGAAACTCAGTCAGGGTTTTACTAGCATTGGAAGAAGCAATTATCTTACAGGCGCTGTTTCTGTAGCTCCAATAGGAAAAATCATAGGCCCTATTGAGACAAACCAAGGGTATGCTATTCTGCAGGTTCATTCAAAATCAGATTTTGATTCTACAGCATTTGCTGCGCAAAAAGGTCAAATACAAAAAAACTTATTTTCAAAAAAACAAAATCAATATTTCCAAGCTTGGATTTCTAATTTAAAAGATAAAGCCGAAATAATAGATAATAGGAATTTTTATTTCTAACTAATTTTTTAGTACCAAATCAGTCTGTTTAAATAATGGCAATTCTAAAGTCTAATGTTAATAAAAACTCTCAAGATTATAAATCTAATTATAATTACAATAAGGAAATAGCATCAGATCTAGAAGATATAAAAAATAAAATTCATGAAATGGGCCCTCGCTCTAAAGTTGAGAAACATAAAGCAAAAGGTAAACTTACTGTAAGAAAACGAATTGATTTATTGAAAGACGAGGAAAGTTTCTTTATTGAATTCTCTGAATTAGCAGCTTATAAAGTTTATGATGATTATATACCTGCAGCAGGTATCATTACTGGAATGATTACAATTCTGGGCCGTACTTGTATTGTCATAGCAAATGATGCAACTGTAAAGGGAGGATCATACTATCCCCTAACAGTAAAGAAACATTTACGCGCTCAAGAAATCGCATTAGAAAATAATCTTCCATGTATTTATCTTGTTGATAGCGGAGGTGCTTATCTACCAAAACAAGATGAAGTATTCCCAGATCGAGATCACTTTGGACGAATCTTCTATAATCAAGCAAGAATGAGCGCTAAAGGGATACCACAAATTTCTGCAGTTATGGGGTCTTGTACAGCTGGCGGTGCTTATGTTCCTGCAATGAGTGATGAAGCAATTATTGTTAATAAAACAGGTACAATTTTCCTAGGTGGGCCTCCTTTAGTTAAAGCTGCAATTGGTGAAGACACCACTGCAGAAGAGTTGGGAGGTGCTGAATTACACACAAAATATAGTGGAGTAGCTGATCATCTTGCTGAGAATGACCAAGATGCCTTAAAAAAAATAATTTCAATTATCGACCACTTACCAACCAAATCAAACAATACTAAAATAACCTTTGCAGATCCAATTTATGATTCAGATGATTTATTTGGTATTATTGAAAAAAGCCATCATCGTCCAACAAAGGTTCATGAGATCATAGCTAGAATTGTTGATGGTTCAAATTTTGAAGAATTCAAAGCTGATTATGCTAAAACATTAGTTACAGGTTTTGCAAAAATTGGAGGCTTTCCAATAGGTGTTATTGCAAACAATGGAATTCTTTTTAGTGAAACATCTCTCAAAGGTGCACATTTTGTTGAAATATGTAATCAAAGAAATATTCCATTATTATTTCTTCAAAACATTACCGGATTCATGGTTGGCAAACATGCAGAAAAAAAAGGTATCGCAAAAGATGGTGCTAAAATGGTTCAAGCTGTTGCAACTGCTTCAGTACCAAAGCTTACTGTAATAATTGGTGGAAGTTTTGGAGCAGGTAATTATGCAATGTGTGGGCGAGCTTATCAACCAAGATTTCTTTGGATGTGGCCTAATGCTAGAATTTCGGTAATGGGCGGTATTCAAGCTGCTGACGTACTCTCCACAATCAAACTAGAACAAAATGAAACCAATGGAAATACAATTGATGATAATGAACTTGGAAATATTCGAAAACCTATTTTAGAAAAATATGAAGCTGAAGGTCATCCGTACTATTCCAGTGCCCGTCTTTGGGATGATGGAATAATAAGCCCAAATGATACTAGAAAAATTCTAATTCAAGCCTGTAAGGTCATAAAGTCTAATCAAAAAGCAGTAATAAATTCACCTGTCTTTCGAATGTGATTTTATAACATGGACCAAGAAAAGCAATGGAAGCTTTCTACAATGATGATACTTGCCATGATTACATGGGGCTTATCTTGGACTAATGCAAAAATCTTAGGCATTTATACTGATCCCCCCCTTGTAATGTTCTGGAGATTTGTAATTGCTTCGATTTGCTTTTTTTTTATTGTTATAGTTAGAGAACCTTTAAGAATACCTACAAAAGTAATACCAATAATTATTATTAACTCAATTTTTATGGTACTCTATAATTTTTTTTATTTCAAAGGTACTCAAATAGGTTTAGCTGGAACTGGAGGTGTACTGGTCACAACTTTGAATCCTATATTGACAGCAATTTTTTCAAGCCTCTTTAATTATGACACGCTTTCAAGAAAAGATTGGGTCGGTCTTTGTTTCGGATTGATTGCTGGTGGCACAATATTAAGAATTTGGGATATGAACTTTTTTATTTTTTACAATTCTGGAAACTTATTTTTTATTATGGCATCTCTTTCATGGGTAGCAGTAACAATTACTACATCTAAATCAAAAGAAAAAATATCATTTTCGTCATACAGTTTCTGGACATTCTTATTATCTGCATTAATTAGTTTAGCTTTTGTGCCGAATAATAGTTTGTTTTCAATAGTTACATTTGACCTAATATTTTGGATTAACTTAATTGTCTTATCTGTATTTGCAATGGCATTTGGAACATCAATATATTTTTACGCTTCAACTAAACTAGGCCCTAGAAGAGCAAGCTCATATATTTTTCTTGTACCCTTTACTGCAATTTTATTTTCTATGTATTTTTTAGACGAGCCATTTCAACTATCTACCATTTTGGGGGGAGGACTGGGAGTTTTTTCAGTATATTTAATTAATAATAAATAAATAATAATTGAAAAATTAATTATTAGAAAAAAACTCCATAACTTTAAAAATGCTTTTGCATGCAATCCAAAATGCTTTTTGGTGGTTTTATTGGTTTACCTAAACTGTTTATAAATGCATGANTAGTATGCCCCGTAGCTAACAGNTCATTTGTTTNTTTTAAAACGGCCATATATGAAATTTNCAATNTTGATCGAGGCATTTCATTTACNCAAGATCTAATTAAGATGACATCNTCAAACTTTGCNCCTTTTTTAAATTCACAATGGCTAGAAATTACTGGAAGTGNAANTCCCTCCTNCTCAACATTAGTTATTTGAAGTCCNATAGATNCAAATAGTTCTGTTCTGGATTCTTCAAAATATTCAANGTANCGTGAATAATAGACAATACCCATTTTATCAATATCTCTATAATACACTTTAATAGGATGAAAATATTCTATCACTCTATTTCTTCAAAATAACTGAGTTTATCATACCGTTGTATTCTTTTTTCAAGAAAATCTTCTGAAGATATGGAAGTTANAGAATCTAAATGCTTTAATAATGATTCCTTAAGCAAATCAGCAGATGATTGAAAATCTCTTTGCGCACCTCCNTTAGGTTCNGCAATTATCTCATCGCAGATTCCCANTTCAGCAAGATCAGAGGGAATGGGTTTAAGAGCTTCTGCAGCATCCTCAGCACGACTTGCATCTCTAAAAAGTATGGATGCACAACCTTCTGGACTAATTACTGAGTACCATGTGTTTTCCATCATAATCATTACATCACATACTCCAATTCCCAATGCACCNCCNCTAGCCCCTTCACCTATTACNACACTTANGATNGGGACTTTTAGNCCTGCCATATGAAATAANTTNTTNGCGATTGCCTNTCCTTGNCCTCTTTCTTCAGCACCAATACCNGGGTAGGCTCCAATTGTATCCANNAAAGTNATAACTGGAAGACTAAACTTTTCTGCTAATTTCATTATTCTCAAAGCTTTACGATAACCTTCTGGTCTCATCATCCCAAAATTNCTAAAAAGATTTTCTTTTGTATTTTTACCTTTTTGTTGACCTATCCAGGCTACNTTATAATCACCAANAGACCCAACACCAGATANAACCGCAGGATCATCNCCAAAATATCGATCACCATGAAGTTCTATAAAATCACTAGAAAAATANTTTATATAATCTAGTGAATACGGTCGTTTAGGATGACGAGCAAGTTGAACACGTTGCCAACGAGTCAAATTGGANTAAATATTTTCCATAAGNGTCTTNCTTTCTAATTTNCTAGNAGCAAGAGAATGTATTTCCTCTTTAGAAANATTACTGCCTCTGGATTCTAGGGATTGAATAATTTCATCAAGAGGTTTTAANGATTTTTCAAANTTTAAATAAAAATATGACATAACAATTAATAATAATTTTTATCTAANCTTATNAATAAGGATAATCCAAANAGCAATGTAAGAATAAAAATAAGATTAGCATAAAATGNANTTAAATTTAAACATAAATANCCTACNATACTCATAGCTAAAGATACCCCATGCATTAATAGCACCGCACGCTGNGGAGNGAAACCCATTTGTTCAAGTCTATGAAAAGTATGATCGCGCGAAGCTTGATATATATTTTTTTTTCTTCTTATCCTTGAAACAATAACTAATAANANATCAAATAAGGGGATATAGAAAAACAAAACAGGAACAAACCACGTTGAAGACTGATTACCTGTATTAGGGTCAAAAATTATAGCGATCGAACCAAGNAAGAACCCAAGTGACTGAGCCCCTGAGTCTCCTAAAAATAATCTTGCAGGATACGCATTAAAAAAATAAAGGCCTATNCAAGCGCCTAATANGATTGAACAAAAGTTTAAAATAATAATCTGACCAGATATAATTGAAATAAATAAAAAGAANACANTAGATAATCCACTTAACCCAAGAGCTAACCCATCAATACTATCAATGAAATTGAAGGCATTTGTTAAAGTTGTAATCCAAAATATTGTAAACAATAGATTAAGCCATAGATCTAATTCTGATTTTGTATGATAAAAAAATTCAGGAGAGCTAAAAAANTTAACTTGAATTCCAAAATAAATTAAAAAAACAGATGCTNAAATTTGTCCTATAAATTTTTTNAAAGGAGATAAGTTCAAAAAATCATCTAATAAACCAAAGATTGAAATAACTATTCCTGATACTAATATCCCCCATATTTTTGGGTCTTTCCATAAACCAGTAAGCAAAACCATTATTATCAACAAATCAATTAAAACAATTCCACCAGTTAGAGGAATTGGGTTTGAATGACTTTTATGTTCTGCGCTTCCAGGAATATCCATCAATCCAATTTCTGGAGCGATCTTGATGCTCAACCAGCTTAGTAAAATAGATAATAATGAACTTGCTAAAATCAACAATAAAGCATGATCAAGATATAAATCTTGGACCATTTATCTACGAACCAAAAGAAATATTTCAGAAAATATCAACTTACCAATCATGACAATCGAATATATAATATTAAAAATAATTCCATAGTCTTTGCTAAAGTGTTTAAAATAATAAATCATATATGACCTATGCCATTCAAAGGTTGATCTATAAGGTACTGAATTTGAGCCTCCATGTCCTCCTTTATGGATCACCACTGCTTTAGGGTTGTAATAAACTTTCCAACCTCTATTTATTGCTCTAAGGCAATAATCAGAGTCCTCTTGATAAGCAAAGTATTTTTCATCAAAATAACCAATTTCATCAATCAAATTCTGATCGATTAACATACATGACCCTGATACTCCAGAGACCTCATTTATATCATTTATATTTAAGTGATTAAGATGATATCCTGTGAAAATCTGATTATCAGGGAATAGCTTTGCAATTCCTAAAAAATAACTAAAAACAGCAATAGGCCTAGCAACCCCTCTTCTACATGACCATTGAAAAGAGCCATCTTCATTCAAAACTAATGGCCCTACAATGCCTACGCCATCATTTTTTTTCAAGAAAGAAGCTAATGTTACAATTGACTCTGGCTTTAATCTTGAGTCAGGATTTAAAATTAGTTTATATCTCCCCACTCCAATTTTCATGGCTTTATTAATTTCTGATGTATAGCCATGATTTCGGCGATTTGTAATTAAACGAACATTACTAAATTTTGTCCTTATAAAGTTTTGTGACCCATCTTTTGAAAAATTATCAACAATGATCACTTCATAAGATAATGGCCAAATTCCAGATTTTAGAGTATTTAGACATTTCTCGAGTTGTTTGCTTGAATTTAAGTTTACAATACATACTGAAATATCCATTATAAATCTATACCCATCTAAATATTTTCCATAAACGAAGCCTCCAAACCATAAATATTGCTTCGTATACAATGTTTTTAGACATTTTTGATTCTCCCACCGTCCTATCAAAAAAAATAATTGATTCTTCTTTTATCCTAGCTCCTAACCTCCAAGAACGAAAATTCATTTCAATTTGGAAAGAATAACCTTGAGATTGGACCTCCGATAGCGAAATCTTTTGTAATAAAGATACTCTCCATGCTTTAAAACCACCCGTACCATCAATTATTGGCATCCCAGTTATTAATCTTGAATATAAATTTGCACCATAGCTTAGCATCAGTCTTCTAATTGGCCAATTAACAACACTAACCCCTTCAATATATCTACTTCCAATTACCAAATCATAATTTTTTAAATGATCTACAAGTTTTGCCACATCTTTTGGATCATGAGACAAATCTGCATCCATTTGTACTATAAAGTGATAATTCTTTCTAATTGCCCATGAAAATCCATCAATATAAGCTGTCCCTAAACCTTGCTTATGTGGCCTATTTTTCAAAAAGAGATTAGGGAATATGTTTTGAAGATCAAGCACTTCTAAACTAGTTTTATCGGGAGAATTATCATCAATGATCAATAGATGAGCATCAGGGTTGTACTTAAAAACTGTTTTAATAAAAGATTTTATATTCTTTTTTTCATTGTAGGTTGGTGTTACAATCAAAGTTCTCATTTTACTTTGGTAAAATTTGATTTAAACATCCATTTATAGATGGTTGGTTAATATCCAATATCTTTACAATTTTCTCTGATAGTAAGCCTGATTTTAAGGGTCTAGGAGCAACTTGCCCTATTTCTTTAGTCGATTTTGGATTAATTAATTTTGTTTCTAGATTATAATGTTTTGCAATTATCTTGGCAAATTTATACCTGCTTACAAATTCAGCATCTCCCCAATGATATATTCCACTGATTTCTTTTTCAACGCAGAGACCAATGATTTTAGCCATTGATTTAGCCCAAGTAGGATTATTTATCTGGTCATCAACAACGTTAATTGGGGTTTTTTCTCTTAAAGATTGTACTACCCAATTAAGAAAACTAGCTCTGCTGCCTATACAGTTATCATATAATACATTTCCTCTTATGATAAGATTATCAGAATTATGAGACATAACAATTTTTTCTGCCTCTAGTTTTGTTTTGCCATAAACAGACAAAGGAAAGACTTCATCTTCTTCCAAATAAGGACCATTCTTACCATCAAATACATAATCTGTTGATAGCTGAACAATCTTTCCTTTAAAAGCATCACAAATATTCCTTACGCCATTAGTATTGATTTCTCTTGCTAAATCTAAATTTTTTTCACAGAAATCAACATTTGTTAGTGCTGCTAGATTTATTATAATATCAGGTTCATTTAAACTAATTAATTCTTTTAGATTAATTCTATCACATATATCAAGATAGAATCCATTTCCATCAAAGGGAATATTTCTACCAGTCCAAAAAACTTCAATATTTGAATTCAAGTGATTAAAAAGAGATCTACCTAATTGGCCATAAGATCCAGTAACTAATATTTTCATTTTTAATAAGTTTTAAATGTTTTAAGTATCATATCAGCTTGTCTTAAAAAAATTGATTTAGATTTTCCTGGATGGAAGATTAAATAATTCAAGTGATAAGTTAAATCTTTTTTATTATCATAAAAAATATAAGATCGAAATGGTCCTCCCTTTGACTCTATAAGGTCAGATGTTTCCCAAATTCCTGTTGCCCTCCAAGCAGAAAAATTATCATTGGAAGCTTTTTTCAAAACAAATCTGTATTCATTAAATTGAATAGTTTTATAGTTATTCTTAGGCCATTCCCATAGGTATTGTCCAACTGCCAATTCAGAATTCACTAGACTACCTTCACTCCATCCAATTCCAATCCATTGGTAAGGCATTTCTTTTCCAAGCCAAACAAAATTAGAATCTGGAACCTTTTTTACAATGTTCCATCCCCATGGTAAATCCAAACTCCAACCAAATTCAGCTACTAGAGAGTCTCCAATAGCATTAATATTATTTTGACTAAATAAAAACCTACTTTGTCTAAAATTAAATTGTTCATTAAAATTTTTTTTAATATAGTCTCTTTTTTTATCAACAAATCCTAATAGATGTTCATAGGAATTTGCATTTATTACCATAAACATTTGATGATTTGCATGAACATTTTTTGCAAGAATAATTGGATCATTTGACACCATACTTTTTCTCTGTTTTTCTGGTAAGATGTTGTTAATTAATTTTAAACCAGTATTTGCAGAATCACGATCAATAGCCGCAACAACGATATTCGTTTGTTTCTTTAATTTGGAGTATGATTCAGGACTTGAAAATTTTAGAACATAAAAAGGTTCTGGTTCTGGAGTATATAAGCTATCATTGAAAATAGATGAAAGAAAGCTTGCCACGTTATCTTTATCAACATCTGAACAAATTACTATTATTTCGTTATCAGCACCAATAGCATCTCTTTTACTTTCACATCCAAAATTGATAAAAATTAGAGATAAAAAAATTATACTTTCTTTTTTAAAATTATACATTACTAGCAGTTATCAAATCAATTTACAATCTTGCAGACCATTTAAAATGAATTTTCCCACTTTCCAACCTGCGCGAACTCAAAGAATAATCAATACTAAAAATAATTTTGTCATTAACATTTTTTATACCAAATCCATAACCATATAAGTTTTCTTTAAAATTGGCAACCCTATCTAAACCCAAATCTATAAATGATTTTATTTGCAATGTCCTCTTTTGTTGCTGAATAAACTCTAAAGTCAAAATGTGAAATTGAGTTTTCAAGAGCGACTCTTCATCAACACCTCTTAAAGATGAAGATCCCCCTAATTTAAAATACCTAGACTTTGGGACAGGTTGATCTAGATAATGGATAGTGTGGGATACCGTTTGGATCTTGGTATATGTATTTCGTAAAACATGTAAGAATAACTGATATTCAAAATTTGTTTTAAAATACATTGCTTTTTCATCTACACCTCCATCAACCATAAATTTAAAATATTTTCCTGAAAATGGAAGCAACCTATCATTCCTTGTGTCAAGTTCTGAATTAAGCGAAATAGCAAGAAAGTCTCCATTTTCATATCCAGATTCTTGCCCAGATTGTGTCGATAAAATTTTTCCTTTCAAATATCCTACTTTGAAATTATTTAAAATCGGGAAAAAAGTATGCAGCATAATCTTTTTTTCTCTTTTTGTATAAAAAGCATTGTAATTCTCAAAATCATATTGAAATAAAGCACCAATTTCAGATCCAAGAACATGGGGATAGAAAGTCTTTAATTTAATTTTTTGTGATATATCTTTATTTTTTTTCCAAAAAAATTTTAGCTGCTCAGCATTACCAGAAAAATTTTCAATATCTATATCCAGTTCACCTATAAAATCAAACTGATTATTGATTTTACTGAAACTAAAAGCCCCTGTTAAAGAGCTATTAAAATCCGGCTTTAAAAATAATAATGCGGCTAAATTTTGTTCACCAAATAATCTGTACTTAAAAGATGGCAATTTATTAATAAAATAATATTTTTCTGATAGATCTTGACTTGGTATAGAATATTGCTCACCTATTAAAATGTTTTCGAAAGGTTGCAAAATTTGTTTGATAATCCTGTCATTAAAATAATTATCACAAATCAATATTAGTGAGTCAGCAACTTTACCTGAATCTTTTATTTTATAGCTAGAGATATGATTACGAGTATCATATGATTTTAGATGATATTCTATTCTGATAGAGTTTTGTTTATTTAGTAATGAATCTAAAGATAATTTTATTTGTGTAGAATCTAAAGTTTGAATCTTTATTTCATCATTTTGTGAAAATAAGGGAATAAAAATTAGAAAAATTAATCTAAAAATATGCACGAACCTCACCTTGTAATGTAATCATATTTTTATACCTCATATCATTAATTGTATTGAGGTTTAAATTAAATGATAAGGACTGATTCAATAGATATTGCAATCTGGAATTTGTTTTCAAACTTTGTCCATAAGCGTACCCTTTCAAAACCTCTGGAGGTAAGATGGCAAAATTGTTTTCTTCTACAACATTTATAAATGCAACCTCGGTTTGGAATCTACCATTTTGTTTAAGGTAAAAAATAATGTTAGACTTAATCCCTATCCCTTTTGCATTAAATGATTTCCCATAGACTATACCTTTATCAACCCCAGAAATGAGGCCTAATAAAACATCAATTTTATATTTCAATTTTATTTGCCATGTAAAATCATTCCAAAAACCAAAAATATCTCTTTTCCTTTCTGGATATACCTTCGAATCAATGGAATAATCATGAACATTAATATTATTTTTAAATGATGAATTATCTAAAAACTTTAGAATATTTTCCATCCCTATTTCTTTATCAATTTTAATATTATTTCCTCTCGGATCATGCCCTTCTAGATTTTTTTTATACTGGAACCAAATCATAGCAAACTTGCTATTAGGGATAATAATTTCATTTCGTGAAAAAAGAAAGGCTTTAGAGATATCCGTATCAAGTATATTCGTCTCTCCTATTTTAGATAAAGAAAAACTTTTTCCCTTAAACTCCTGAGTATTTTGTGACTTAATAATCATTAAAGGGAAAATATTATTTTTAAACAAATCGATTGTAAATCTTTGGGAACCTAAAAAATTAGTCTTTGGAGAACGTTTCCCAATATTTATTGTAAAGGATACGTAGTCTCCATTAAGATCATACACGTAGGTATTCAAATCAGAGTCATAGCGATAATTACCTAATCCAGGGCCAACATATTCATAAATAACAGTCCTATTTTGGGATAAGTTTTCCTCCTTATTTAGATTTATAAAGCAAGAAAAAGGACTATTTCGTTTTTTCCATGATAAATCAAGATCCAATAAAGAATAATTATAATTTTGATTTACATTACTTTTTTTTATCCTCTGTTTAAAAGAAATGTTTTTCTTCCATCCCTCTTCTGAATTCCTACTGATGTCTGTATATGCAATTAAATCTTTTGAAATAAATGACCAATTATTTCCAATTTCATATTCTTCATCAATTCGCTGTTCTAAACCTGAACCAATATATGAATCTTTTGATTTAATTTTAAAACCAACCCCAGTTTTTTGGAATCTATGATCTAAGTTATGCTGTTCTGAAATAAATGAAATATTTGGAGATATATGTGGCCTATTTCTCTCAAGATTAACTAATGCTCTGTAAAAATACTCTCTGGTATTATCAACATGTGTAAAATCTATAAATGAATTATTATAATCTATATGTGATAGACTCTGATAAAATCTAAATCTTTTTAAGGATTTATTATCATACGTTAATTTTGCAAATTCTAAATCAGATGTCCCTAATTTTTCAATTACAAAATTGGTTTGAAGATAATGCTCATCACTATTTTTTAATATAATCTTGTCTATATTCCATAATCTAGTCTGCATTACTTCTTGCTCTCTGCCAAGGGGTAAGTATTCCTTTCCACGCTTTTGATTTTTATAAGAAAGTTTTAACTTAAATAAACCTGATCCTATCGTATCTATATGAATATTTACAAAGTGGGATATCCCATTTGATGGATTGTAATTTCCTATAATATTTTTATTGAGTCTAGATCCAGATAACTGGCCCTCAATTCTTAAACGTTCATGGATATTTAAATTAAATTGCGCTTTGCCAAACTGTTGAGACACAGGCGATGTAATAATTCTATACGGGCTATATAATTCTCCAACTTCACTTATGTCAGATTCTCCAATAGCATCATAATATATTTTATTTTCATCACTAATTTTTCTTAAATAATTACCCTCAGGATCCAAAACGAATCTGATTTGATATCTAGAAAAATCAATATAGGATTTATATGGGTCATAAACATAAATAGAATCAAAAAAAATATAATCTCCGGTTGAATCAGGTAAAGCAGTGCTTACAATTACTTCTGAAATATCATTGTTAAAGAATGTATTGAATTTTTCACTTCCCAAATCGATTTGATTTAATTGATCAAATTCATCAAAAAACCCTAACGACAAGTAACTGGAGTTACCGATATTGTTTCGTAAGGTTATACCTCTCAATCCTTTTTGATATTGAAAATCTGAATATTGATATTCTATAAAGATATCTGTATCAAAATCTATCAATTTCCTAGAAGTAAAATATATTTCTGATAAAGAATAATCTATCGTGTAATCATAATTTTTACCACGGATAGCTTTTTCACCATTTACCCATACTTGCTCTGTACCAGAAAGAATTGCAATATCTCTATTACCATCCTTTCCAACTAATTGATACGGACCTTGATCACCATCCCTTCCTTTGATTTGAATAAAATGAAATTGTCCTTTAGAGTTTGCATAAACCGATGACCCAGACCATTTTTTAAATTGAAATTCATTTTTTAGGCCTTCTAGTTTTCTATTAATAGTATTGAATTTATCAGAATATTTATAATCAATATCTCCTGCATCTAATTCGATATTAGGATGTTGGACCTTCAGAAACACATTATCAAAATCTCTTAAATCTTGAGTGTTACCCTCATCTTGCAGTGGAAAGTTTTGATCTGTTAACACACCACTAATATTTATATTTTTTAGGATCCTTCCATTTAATTCCATTTGGACACCACCTTGAAAATCCGATCCTCCATAAGGAGATAAAGATAAGCTCCTGAAAAGACTTCCCGATGAAAATATTGTTTGAATGGTATCTGGAGCAGAGCTTTTCTCAAAATGCTCTTCAAGATCCTCAGAAATATTTAATGTATCTAAAGTAGGAAAATCTTTCCATTTTGGCCCTACTATATACGGAATATTTTTTTTGAGGCAGTCATATTCTATAATGAGCAGACTATTTTGTGGAATATTATTTAAAAAGATTTTTCCTTCAATTAGAACAGCATATATTGGATAGATTACTGAATCGTTCAAAGTAATTTTCAAGGTGGATTCAATTATGAAATCATTGCTCAACTTTATATATTCAGAATCTGAATCATAAGTAATTGAATCTTTGACCGAAATAGTCATGCAATTAATGAAAATAGGAAAAAATAAAAATAAAATTACTAGCTTAAAATTGTTATCTGACATTTAGAACAAGTATTTGTTCTTTAGTCAAAATAGCGATAGATCTATTTATTGTAGCAATGTCTAATATTGGTGAGCTTATTTTTGGCACAGATATTTTCTCATGGCTAGAAATCGATAAACATTCTCCATCAGCATTAAATACAAACCAGTCGTCTCTTATTGATATTAGGAAACTAGGATTTCTAATATCAATAGGTATCGATCTTTTTTTCAAACCATTTTGACTAAATTGATTGAATTTTCCATCACAACCTAAAAGCGCAATCTCTCCATCACTGCTAATAGCAAAATCTTTTATGCAATAATTTGAATAAAACTCTTTTGAAAAATCAATAAATGGCTCATTTGAAATATTATTATTCTCTAAAATAAAAATACCATTATATGTATTTGAATACATAAATAACTTACCCCATGGGTCAATTTGCGCCATTTCAGGATATAAACTGTGGTTAATTGAAATATTATGCATGAAATTAAGATTAAGGTCTAGAATCATTACTTTATTCTCCAACCTATCTATCACTTGAATTCCAATTGGAGAAATTCCAGCCCATATTAACTCTCCATACATATTATTTCGTATTCCAAGTCCACTTGAGAATTTCACTTCACCAGAATTTTTCAGTAAAAGTAATTCAGAGTTGTAACTATCTAATAAAAGAAAACTATTTCTTAATGACCAACTAATTCTATCTGGCTTTAATCTTAAAGCTTTTAATTGTTCAGGGAGTTGTACGCTTTCAACAATATGTAACTTTTTTTCAGCATTACCAAATGAGAAAATAAGTAATACAAAAATGATATTAAGCGGATTCAGGCGTAGCCTCATTTAATGGATTTATAATAAAGTATAATCCAATCAATATCATTCCCAATGATATCACTTGAGCTCCAGATAATAATTCAAGTACATACTTTTGATTTGTCCTTAAAAATTCTATAAAAAATCTTTCTATTCCGGCTAAAAACAAATAAAGAAAAAATAATAAATCTTTAATCATTGAAGCTTTTCTATACTTCCACATTATTAAAAATAATAGAAAACAAATTATTGCTTCATATAATTGTGTTGGATGCACCGTTATTAACCCAGGACCAAATCCTGATATATCAATCCAAGGATATAAATCAGAAAAAATATTTGTTGTTGTTGGCGGTATACCTTTTGGAAATGACATTGCCCAAGGAAGAGTGGAAGGAATGCCATAATCATCTCCAACTAAAAAACAACCTAATCTTCCAATTGCATAGCCCAAAAAAATTAATGGTCCTATAATATTTGCAAAAGTCAGCCAAGGAACTTTATTCTTTTTCAGAACCCAGGATACAGAAATTACTGATCCTAAAAGACCTCCTAAGAATACTAAACCTGCGCCACTAAATATCATACCAAAAGGATCATAGGAATTGATTACTCTATCAATATTTTCAAGCAAGTAATAAATTTTTGCTCCTAGTATTCCGCCTAATGCTGCCCAAAAAATTATATCAGAAGCTAGCTTATCTTCATACCCTAAAAATTTTAGTTCATAGTTAAGAAAAAAATAACATGAATAAAAAGCGATTACTAGCATTAGGCCAAAGGAATAAATAGCTAGGTGAAATTCAAAACCAAGAATACTTATAATACCAAAATCGATAATTACTGGATACAATGATATCTCCTTTTTATATATTATATAAAGTTTAAAACTATGTAATTAATTTTAAGTTCCAATTTAAAATGGCCATTATAATCAAAATCCATATTATTTAAATGTATAATTAAGAACTTAATAAATTTATTTTTTCCTATTGGATTGTTATTCGAGTCAGAACAATTAAATCATAAAGAGAATGTGTCCAGGCAGTAATCCCAAATCCTCGAAAATAATAAAGAATTCCAAGGGCAATACCCGCAAGAAAACGTATCATAAAGATATTAAAGGAAAAAAAATCACCAAACTCTCCAATAAAATGGAACAATGAAAAAAATATAGATGCAAAAACAATTGATATACCTGTGTTTAAATATTTATTCCACCGAAAAACTAATGCAAAGGCATAATTAAATAAAAAAATTAATATTACTCTGAAAAGAATTTCTTCATAAATACCTGCTCCTATTGCTAATGTAACATTTTGAATAACCCTATAACTGTTTGTAACCATTAAGAGGACATGCATATTTGACATTAAAATAAAAAGCACATACGACCATATTGTGCTTTCAAGAACCATAGATAGAAAATACCCACTCTTTATCTCATATTCATTCCATGAATACTTTTGAAAAAAATATATGATTAAAAACCCAAATAAAAATACTCCGCTAATCCAAAACAGACCAGCAATTCCAAAGATGGATAGCATTTTGCGCATCAATGCATCTGCGCCATTTCTTAAATAAGAAAGATCTTCAGAAGTACTAAGTAATAAGCCAATTTCGTAAATGATAAAAAGAGGCAATGTAAAAAGGAAACTATATAAAGGTGAACGAGTATACCTTAAATAGATTATTAAGTTTAGAATCAATCGTTATCTACCTGTAAGACAGCGAGTAACGCCTCTTGAGGTACTTCTACTTTCCCAATCATTTTCATCCTTTTCTTGCCCTTTTTTTGTTTTTCCCAAAGTTTTCGTTTCCTGGTAATATCTCCCCCATAACATTTGGCTGTAACATTTTTTTTAAGAGCCCGTACTGTAGTCCTAGCAATGATTCTATTATTGAGAGCGGCTTGGATTGCTACTTCAAACATTTGTCTGGGAATTAATTCTTTTAATTTACTACACAGTGCAACCCCTCTGTGATATGCATCATCTGAGTGACATATGAGAGACAATGCATCAACTGGCTCTCCATGAATTAAGATGTCAAGCTTTTGAAGTTTTGCATTTAAAAATTCCTTAAACTCATAATCAAAGGATGCATAGCCACTCGATATTGATTTTAATTTATCATAAAAATCAAAAATGATTTCTCCTAAAGGAAGTTCGTAATGTAATTGAGCCTTGTCTGGTGATAAATAATTTGTATTAATATATACTCCTCTCTTTTTCTGGCATAAGTTCATTATCGCACCAATGTATTTTTTAGGAGTTAAAATTTCGGCTTTAACTACAGGTTCTAATATTTCCTGAATTTCACCAGTTTCAGGCATTTTTGCAGGGGTATCTACCTTTATTATCTTCCCTGATTTATCTATAATATTATATATGACATTTGGAGTAGTAGTTACTAAATCAAGATTAAATTCTCTTTCTAACCTTTCTTGAATAATTTCCAAATGTAATAACCCTAAAAACCCGCATCGAAAACCAAATCCTAAAGCATCACTTGTTTCAGGTATAAACTCTAAAGACGCATCATTTAATTTTAATTTTTCTAATGCTTGTCTAAGTTGATCATAGTCATCTGGTTCAGCGGGATATAAACCTGAAAAAACCATCGGTTTAATCTTTTTATAACCTGGTAACGGTTCATCTGCATTGTTTTCTGAAGTTGTTATAGTATCACCTGGCTCGATATGTGCCATATCTCTTATACTTGCAACAACATAGCCAACCTCTCCACTATGCAGTTCTTTTGTTTTTATTTTATCAAGAATAAAATATCCTGTTTCTGTAATCTCATATTCTTTATCGTGAGCAAAAAACCTTGCCTTCATCCCAGCTCTGAGAACTCCATCAAAAACACGGACATAAGGAATTGCTCCTTTATAATTATCATATGTTGAATCAAATATCAAAGCTCGAGGACTATTTTTCCGCCGATCTTTTGGCGGATTAATTTTTTCAATAATAGCTGAAAATATTTCATCAATTCCAATTCCATTTTTAGCACTTGCATTAATAATTTCTTCTTTTTTACAACCAATTAGCTCAACAACTTGCATGGAAACTTCTTCAACCATAGCAGAGGGAAGGTCTACTTTATTAATTACAGGAATAATAGTTAAATCATTTTCAATAGCGAGGTAAGCATTCGAAACAGTTTGTGCCTCTACGCCTTGAGCGGCGTCAACCAGTAAAAGAGCCCCTTCACATGCAGCCAATGATCTAGATACTTCATAAGAAAAATCAACGTGACCAGGGGTATCTATCAAGTTTAATATATATGTATCTCCATCCGAATGAGTATATTGAATTCGAATAGGATGGCTCTTGATAGTGATACCTCTTTCTCGTTCGAGATCCATATTGTCAAGCACCTGATTCTTCATTTCTTTTTTGGATATTGTTTTTGCTTCCTCAAGTAACCTATCGGCTAAAGTTGACTTTCCATGGTCAATATGAGCAATAATACAAAAATTTCGTATTTTATTTATATTCATTATGTAAAGTAGTTAGAAACTATTGATTTCAATTAATAACTATTAGTAATCAGTTTTTAAATTTTTGTTGAGATCTAAGTAATCTCAAATTTGCAGCTTCCGACTCTCCATCTTGCATAAGAGATACTATTCTTAGAGCTTGCATGACTGGTATATATAAGTTATCTGAATTAGTATAAAAAGCATCAATATGAAGAGCAATAATTTTTATATTATATCCAACTTCCTCTGCAATGTACTCATCAGAAATGCTATAGTATCTTTCAATGTAGTATGGCTCAACCCAATTATCATTGTGCATAAACTGTTTTTTAACTTCAGATTTATGATGTGATTTTAGTTTAGCTATCGCACCGTAAGCTCCATTAATAAAAGCAATTTTTTCATCTTGTGAATAACTATTCCAAAAATCTGCTGGTGATGGTTTTGATTGAGAATATAAACACTGAAGCAGAAAAAAAATAAAAATTCTATTTCTCATAGACCTATCCATTAAAATTATTAACAATAGGTAATCTTCTACCTATACCAAAAGCTTTTGATGAGACCCGCAAACCAGGAGGAGCCTGCCTTCTTTTATACTCATTAATTTTTATCTTTTTGTAAATATCATGAACTAATGATTCCTCAAATCCCTCATTAATTAATACTGAAAGAGGCTTTTGTTTTTCAATAATCTCATCAACTAAAGGACTTATGATTGAATAATCAAATGGGTCTACCTGATTTGGAGATAATTCAGCAGATGGCGGTTTTAACAATGAATTAATAGGGATACAGTTTTGATTATGTGTATTTATCCATTTGGATATAGCATAGACATCATTTTTACTTAAATCCGCTATCACAGATAATGCTCCAATCATATCTCCATATAGAGTACAATATCCTAAGGCTAATTCAGTTTTATTTCCTGTAGAAAGCACTAGCCATCCAAATTTATTTGCTAATGCCATCAATAAATTTCCTCTTACCCTAGATTGTATATTCTCTTCAGCAATATTTGAGTTTTCGTTTTTAAAACTTGGTTTTAAAGTTGTCTCAAACGATTCTATTATAGAATGAATTTTAATAACTTGATATTCAATTCCCAAATTAGTTGCTAGTTGTTTAGCATCATTTAAACTGTGTGCACTTGAAAATTTTGAAGGCAAGGAAATACCACAGACATTATTTTTACCCAAAGCACTAACTGCAATTGAGGCTACGAGAGCACTATCAATCCCTCCAGATAATCCTAAAACAGTTTTTTCATGACCTGTTTTCAAAAAATAATCCTTCACACCCAAGCAAAGAGCATTGAAAATTTGTTCCTCACGACACATGACAGAAGGTATGTTTTTTTTATTGGAGGCCAAATTAACAATTTTCAAATCTTCCCTAAAAGATCTAGCTTGAGATAATAGAAGACCTTCTTTTGATATAGCGAAGGAACTACCATCGAAAATTAATTCTTCCTGTCCTCCAATCATATTGCAATAAATAAATGGCAATCTTAATTGTTTTGCTTTTAAGGAAACATGCTCTATCCGATCCTTAATTTTATTTTCATGATAAGGAGAAGCTGATATATTTATTATTAACTCAGCCCCCATTTCTTTTTGCAAATTACTCACCTTACAATTGTAGTCATCATCCCACATATCTTCACATATTTGAATCCCAATTTTCCTTGATCGATCATTTACAGGGATCTTGAACACCTTTGGTGTTTGACCAGAATGAAAAAATCTTTTTTCATCAAAAACGTCGTAATTAGGTAAGAGGATCTTATCACAATATTTTTGCAGTTTCCCATCAAAACATATAGCTGCAGAATTGTATATAGAGTTTTTTTCCGCTCTTATGCATCCTATAATTATTGGTACAGTAGAAACATTAGCAACTGCATTTAGCACCAAATCATTTTCCATGATAAAGCCATCTTCCCATATCAAATCCAAAGGAGGGTAGCCACATATAGCAAGTTCTGGGAATATAATAATATCAGAATTTAAATCTTTTGATTTCAAAATATACTTCAATATTTTTTCTTTATTGCTTTTAAAGTCGCCTAAAGAAGGATTAATCTGACAAATAGATAAATTCACTGAATCTTTTTACCTACGGCTCTAATCTAGACATAGTTCTTGGGAAAGGAATAGTTTCTCTAATATGTTTAGTACCACAAATCCATGCTACTGTTCTCTCCAAGCCTAAGCCAAAGCCTGAATGAGGTACTGATCCATATTTTCTTAAATCCATATACCACTTAAACGGCTCTAGTGGTAAATCATGGTGCCTTATGCGGTCAATTAAAATATCGAGGCTTTCTTCTCTTTGACCTCCTCCGACAATTTCACCGAATCCTTCTGGAGCAATCATATCCATGCCTAGAGACAGATCAGAATCAATCTCATCACGTTTCATATAAAAAGCTTTTATATCAGCTGGCCAATTATAAATGATTACTGGCTTATCAAATTGCGCTGAAAGTAAAGTTTCATCCGGAGCACCAAAATCATTTCCATATGTAAAACTACTTCCGTTTTCATTAAGAATTTCTACAGCTTCTTTATAGGTAATTTTCGGAAAGGGAGGAATTACTTTCTCTAGTTTTTCAACGTCTCTTTCCAATGTACTTAACTCCTTATTGCAATCTTGCAATACAGATTTAATAACATATGCAACTAACTCTTCAGCCCAAATCATGTTTTCCTTTAAATCTACAAAGGCCATCTCAGGCTCTGCCATCCAAAACTCAGTTAAATGACGACGGGTTTTAGATTTTTCAGCTCTAAAGCAAGGTCCAAAACAATATGTTTTATTAAATGCTGTTGCTCCAGCTTCTTGGTATAATTGGCCACTTTGTGTTAAAAATGCAGATCGCTCAAAATAATCAACTTCAAAAAGATTAGTAGTACCTTCCACAGCATTACTAGTAAATATCGGAGAATCAATTAAAATAAAATCATTATTATCAAAAAAGTCTCTAATAGATTTAACCACTCTATGGCGAATTTTCATTATTGCATTTTGTCTTTTTGATCTAAGCCATAAATGCCTGTTTGACATTAGAAAATCTGCTCCGTGTTCCTTAGGGCTAATGGGGAATTCATTAGAAACGGGGTAAATTATTTTTATTTCACTTACTCCCATTTCATAACCACCAACAGATCGAGCTTCTTTTTTAATAAAACCTCTAAGAGACACAGAATCCTCTTTGTTTAGGGCTTGCTCCATATTAAATGTATGATCTGTTGCTTCTCCTTTCACAACTACTCCTTGAAGAAGACCCGTACCATCTCTCAAAATTACAAACCATATTTTCCCTATGTTTCTTATACTATACACCCATCCATTAATTATTACTTCTTCTCCAACATATTCACTTAATTTACTAATAGTTGTTGTTTTCACTTCTTAACCTCACCATGTTGTCATAATATCATTTAATATATCTTCAGCAATTTTATTTATTGCCACATTTGCCGCAAACGATCTAGGCTCACCAAACTCATTATCATCCTCACTATCAATTTTCCCATCATTATCATTATCAATTCCATCCGAGGAAATATCTCCACTTAATCCATAAGCTCCAAAGCCTGAATAATTTTTTTCAATAATATTTTTTTCATTCGCATTATCATACCATTCAATCTTTACATCAATTTTATATCTAAATTCTGAAACAGATTCATTCTTATTGTAACTATATGGCCCATCCGTTATTTTTTTTATAATACCTTTAAGAATTGAGTGAGCCCTATCTTCATCTTGAATGGATAAAACTCCTGATTCATTAAATTGAGAAATAATTTTATCTGTCAGCTTCTCGGAAAGATTAAAATCTGATGTTTGATTTTCGACCAACGGTATAGAAATTGATTTAATATGAGGAGGAATAGAACCAGCAAGCGAATAAAATCCGCATGAAAAAAACATCAATTGAGATAGGATAAGAAAGTATTTCAAATTAATTATTAATTTTTATTTTAGGTTCTAGACCATATTCATCTATCTTACGATAAAGAGTGCGTTCACTTACGCCAAGTGATCTAGCTGTCTTTCTTCTATTATTATTAAAATACTTAAGTGTGCGTATAATAGCCTCTTTTTCTAGTTCCTTAATTGATATATCACCAATTGCACTATTATTGATAAAATATCCATTTTCTTCAATTATTTCCATAGACTTTTCAGGAATAGAAATATTTCCTTTTACAATTTCTCCAATATCTTTAATTGATTCAGATCCCCGATTCGAAACTTTACTATTTAAAATTAATTTTTGAATCAATTCAGTATCCTGCTTGAGCATAAATAATTGCCTAAGGATAAGATCAATTTCAGCTTTATTTGTAGTTTTATCAACAATAACTGGTAGCGCTGAGTTTTTACCAGTATTGATTGTATTAGAATCAAATAATTCTTTTTGCACATTTTCAACACTAATTCTTTCACCTTTATTTAAAACAATTATTTTTTCAATAAAGTGTTTTAATTCTCTAACATTACCTGGCCAATCATATCGTTTCATCAATCTAATTGCTTCAGGAGCAAACCCTCTATACCGAAGATCATTTGATCTAGTAAATTCTAAAGAGAATCTCTCAACAAATGCAGAAATATCCTGAGTTCTCTTTCTAAGAGGTGGTAAAGACACTGTAACAGTTTTTAATCTAAAATATAAATCCTGTCTGAATTCTCCATTATTTACCATTTGATGTAAATCTTTATTTGTAGCAGCTATCAACCTCACATCTGTTTTCCGTGTTTTAGCTTCTCCAACTCTCATGAATTCTCCATTTTCCAAAACACGGAGAAGCTTTACCTGTGTGTCTAGAGGAGTCTCACCAATTTCATCTAAAAAGATAGTACCTTTATTTGCCTCTTCGAAATATCCTTTTTTATCATTCCCAGCACCTGTAAACGATCCTTTTTTGTGACCAAACAACTCTGATTCTATAATTCCTTCTGGAATAGCACCACAGTTAACAACAACTAAAGATTGATTACTTCTCTTACTTGATTTATGGATCGCCTTAGCAACAATTTCTTTGCCTACTCCAGATTCGCCAGAAATTAGAACTGAAATATTAACTGGAGCTACTTGGCATATCATTTCTAAAACTTGTACTATCTCATCCGAGTTACCAATTATACCTGACTGTTTTTTAATTTTTTGGATATCGATCATTTATTTAGCTATCTAAATTATTTAATTAAGATGTTTTACAAAAATAATTTCCATTTTATAATCATAATACACTTTCTTCAATTTCTGTTATTTCATCCCTTATTTTTGCTGCTTTTTCAAAATCTAAATTTTCTGCAGAGCTTAACATTGCTTTCCTCAAAGTTTCCAGAATTGTAGATTTTTCCTCATCATTCATTAAGCTATGATCATAAGATTCCTCCTTAGACTCTTTAGAGCCTTTTTGGGAGTCTGCTACGACAGTAGAAAACATTATCTCATCAACGGACTTATTTATTGTTTTGGGAAGAATGTTATGATCAACATTGAATTGCTTTTGCAATTTTCTTCTTTCTTTCGTTGTTTGAACTAAACAGTCTATTGCTTCTGTTATTTTATCAGCATATAAAACAACTTTTCCCTTACTATTCCTTGCAGCACGCCCCGCAACTTGCAACAAACTACTTTTAGATCTAAGAAAACCTTCTTTATCAGCATCCAAAACAGCAACTAAACTTACTTCAGGAATGTCCAAACCCTCTCGAAGTAAATTAATTCCAATTAAGACGTCAAACTTACCTATTCTTAGGTCTCTAATAATCTGTACTCTTTCTAATGACTTAATTTCAGAATGTAAATACCTAACTCTAATTCCAAGGTTTGATAGGTAGTCTGTTAAATCTTCTGACATTTTTTTTGTCAAAGTTGTAATCAATGCCCTTTCATTATTTTTGGCTATGGCTCTAATTTCTGAAACAAGATGCTCAATTTGCCCAGTTGTTTTTTTTATTGAAACAGTTGGATCTAATAACCCAGTTGGCCTGATAATTTGCTCAACAACCGCACCACCACAAAGTTCCAGTTCCCTTTCAGAAGGAGTCGCAGAAGTAAAAATAACTTGATTTTGAGAATCATGAAACTCTTCAATCTTTAAAGGCCTATTATCAAGCGCGCTAGGTAATCTAAAACCATGCTCAACTAGAGTCTCTTTTCTAGATCTATCTCCATTGTACATACCTTTTATCTGCGGTAATGTCACATGAGATTCATCCAGAATAGTTAAAAAATCATTAGGGAAAAAATCAATCAAAGTATTCGGCTTCTCTCCAGGCTCTCTTCCTGAAAAATATCTAGAATAATTCTCAACCCCTGAACAATAGCCAAGTTCTATCATCATCTCAATATCAAAATTAGTTCTCTGTTCAATACGTTGAGCTTCAAGTAATTTGTGATTATTTTTTAAAAATGAAATTCTTAAATCTAGCTCCTCGCGTATTTCTTCAACCACTCTTAATGTAGTCTCTTTATCTGAAACAAAGTGTTTAGCAGGAAAAATAATAACACTATCTAATTTTTTTTTTATTTCGCCGGTCAAAGAATGAAAAATAACAATTTCATCAACTTGGTTTCCAAAGAGATCTATTCTTATGCAATAATCTTCATAAGCAGGAAAAATCTCGATTAAATCTCCACGGTAACGAATATTCCCCCTTTCTAAAACTTTATCATTTCTGACATAATGAATATCAATCAAACTTCTTAAAAACTTTCTGATGTTGATAGATTCATTTTTTGAAATCTTCACAGTTCCCTTTTTATAATCCTCAGGAGATCCTATTCCGTAAATGCATGAGACTGAAGAAATCACAATTACATCTTCTCTGCTCATTAAAGAGCTAGTAGCTTTCAACCTTAATTTATCAATTTCTTCATTAACGGAGCTTTCTTTTTCAATAAATGTATCAGTAACTGGTAAATAGGCTTCGGGCTGATAATAATCATAATAGGAAATAAAGTATTCCACAGCATTACTTGGAAATAGCTGCTTAAATTCTCCATATAGCTGAGCAGCTAGAGTCTTATTATGGGACATAATCAATGTTGGTTTTTGCACGGACTCAATTACATTTGCTATTGTAAATGTTTTACCTGAACCTGTTACACCCAAAAGCGTTTGATATTTCTCCATATTTCTTACACCTTTTATAAGCGCATCAATTGCATAAGGCTGATCACCTTTAGGTGAATAAGTTGAATCAATAGTAAACTCTGCCATAATGACTAATTTATAAATTATTTCTTTCGTGATTCAATGGCAGACTCTAAAATATTGAAAATAATTGATGAAACGAATATTTAAGATTATTAATTTCTTTGATCTTTGTAAATTTTTTTCGCCATCTGAATTATCTCCTCTGAAATTTTTAAAGGTATGCCTGTTTCACCATTTAGGACTTCGGCAGTAAGTTGAGAAATGATTTTAATATTTTCAAAAGATCTTAATAAAGTATTGACTCTTTTTTTTCCCATCCCGTTTATTTTCTCGAATGGGGAAAAAACTAAGCTTGAATTTCTTTTTTGCCTTTGAAAAGTAATAGCAAACCTATGAGCCTCATCTCTAATTTTTCTTAACAAAATTAAACCAGGGCTTTGCTTATCAATCGTTTGTGGATCTTTTATGCCTGGAACATAAATTTCTTCCAACCTTTTGGCTAGGCCTATAATCGGTATGTGTCCAAGGCCTAATTGCTTTAATGAAGAACCTGCTGCGCTAAGCTGGCCTTTACCACCATCAATAAGAATTAGGTCCGGTAAAGTAGAGGATTCTTTTACAACACGAGTATACCTTCTAAGAACAATCTCCTGTATAGAGGCAAAATCATTATTGTCTTCTACTGACTTAATTTTATACTTTCGATACTCAGATTTTTTTGGTTTTGTATTCACAAAACAAACCATTGAACCGACTATATTTTTACCACTAAGGTGCGAAACATCAAAGGCTTCAATCCTTTTTGGCAGAATTTCTAAATTTAAATCAGATCTTAATTTTTTAATTGTTTTTGGAATAGCATCTTTTCTTTTCTGTCTTTTTAAAATCCATTCGCCTAAAAGTAATTTTGCATTTTGAAAAGTTATCCTTAGTTCCTTGGCTTTCTCACCTTTCTGAGGATAGCTAAATCGTACATTTCGATTTGATTTTGTGCTCAACCATAAAATTAGTTCTTTTTCATTTGATGGCTTATCTTGCAATAGAAGTTGTTTAGGAATGAAATCACTATCCAAATAAAACCTGGTTATTATGGTAGCCATGTTTTTTTGTGGAGAAAAATCTAAATTAGTCAATGATAATTTTTCCCTGCTTATAATTCTACCGTTTCTTATTCTTAAAATAACAGCTATACCTATATTATTGTTATTTGCCAGAGCAATTACATCCCTATCATCAAAGTTAGATCCTGTCAATGTTTGATTATCATGAAATAATTTAATATCATTTAATTGGTCTCGATACATTGCAGCGATTTCAAAGTTTTGCTCATCGGAAGCCTTGAACATTAATTTCTCAATGTATTTAACAGTCTCTCTTGATCTTCCTCTAATAAAATCTTCAATCCTTTTCACCATTTGTGAATAATGACTTTCAGAGACCAAACCCTCGCAGGGACCTTCGCATTTATTGATGTGATAATCTAAACACAATGATATTTTTTTTGCTTCAATTACTGAATTATCAATAAAGTATGTACAACTTCTTATTGGAAATACTTTTGATAAAACATTCATCATAGATCTTAAGCGATATACATCCGTGAAAGGTCCATAGTATCTAGACCCATCCTTCTTTATTTGTCTAGTTATGATAACCTGCGGATAAGGCTCATTTGTGATTTTTATAAATGGGTAAGTTTTGTCATCGCGAAGATCTATATTATACTTAGGTTTGTGGGTTTTAATAAGGTTTGCCTCAGTTAATAGAGCTTCTACTTCACTTCTAACTACAATCCATTCTAGATTACAAATATGTTTAATCATTGTGATATTCTTGGAAGACATTCCCTTTTGGCTTCTAAAATATGACCTAACTCTATTCCGAAGATTTTTAGCTTTACCTATGTAAATAATATCCTTATTAGAATTAAAGAACTGATATACTCCAGGATCAACAGGAATATGCTTTAATTTTATTTCAATTTTTTCAATCATTTGTTTGCAATCATTCAATAAATTTTAAAAAATCTTTTTTGAATCTTTTTTAGTATTGCTAGTATTTGCATAATTAATTCAACAATAGTACAAAATATTAGTTAATTTTTGATAGTATTTTAATCACAAATTATTTGTTTTTAATTAATGATATTATTATTCTCTTGGGAATTCTTTTTTAATAGATTGATTATAATTTTTAGTAATTATTTATAATATAGAAACTAGGTCATTCATGCAAAATGTTATTTACCTACTATTTTTGATCTTTGCCTTTAAGCTATCTGCTCAAGATGAAAGCGGTCAAGCTAAAAGGAAAGTGTACAGAACTCAGACTGGCTCTATAATAGAGGCTCCACAACCTCTTTTTGATAGAGCTAGAAAAAAAGCTTCATCCAAACCTACGAAATCTGAGGTTGCTGTTCCAAAGGCATTAAAAAGAACTGAGAGGATTGAGACAACATATAGAAATGAATTAGACAGTCTCAAAAGGACAGTTAAATCATTACTCAATCAATCTAATTTGTTGCAAAGAAACTACGAGCAAAAACTTTCTGAAAAACAAACCGATACTATTTTTGTGTATACTACAATATATGACACCACCACTGTACTTGACACTTCCTACATCTATACGAATGCAACAACTACTGTCTATGACACCGTAGTCATTATTGACAGTGTTTACATCAACCAGTACGATACAACAACATTAATTCAAACTAATTATGACACTGTTTATGTTATGGATACAACCGTTGTTGTTAATTATGATACCACTGTTATGAAAGATACTATATGGGCCTTTGCTTATGATACCACATTTATAAAAGATACTACTTGGGTTTTTGCTCACGATACTACTGTTATTCGTGACTCGATTTGGTTGTTTGCTGTTGATTCTATAAAATCCTATGACACTCTAATTATTTCAAATAATGACACGGTGACGATTCACACATATTCAAGCAAATTTCCCAATAACTTTACTCCTGATTTAATCGACCAAAAACAGTCGGCATTCCCTAAATATAAAACTCTAGGAGACGCTCTTCGTGCTAGAGATACGGGCGACAATGCTGCTCAAGGATGGATAAATCAGGCTCTTAATGCAGCCGGAGGTGATTGGAAAAGAGCTGAAAAAGAATATCAAAAATTACAAAAGATCTATTCTACTAGTATGGTTCAGGCTATCACAAGAGCACCTAAGGATCCAAAGTTTATTGGGCCTGATATGAAGTATAAATCAGTAATATTTGATACACTAAAAATTCTTACATTTGATACTACATTAATCCAAGATACGGTTAAAAATTTAGTTAAACAAACTTTTGTTAAATATGATACTTCAGTCGTTGATAATAGAAGAGATGTGATTGCAAATACGACACCCCCTGGTCATGAATTGATTGTTAAGTATCACAGGAATGGCAGAGTAAAAGAACGTGGCTTAATGAAAAAAAATAAAAGAAATGGTGAATGGGTTCAATACGACTTCAAGGGTATTCCACTTCGCAGATCTTTTTATGAAATGGGAAAAATGGTTGATGATGAACTTGTTGTAGTTTCCGAGAATGAAAACCCTATGGAAGAATTAAAAAATTATACTAAAAAGAGAAGGAAAAGTGAGAATTCATCCAAGGCCAAAAAATCAAAAAGCATTTTTAGTTTGCCCAAATTCAGCAGAGATTAACTCTCTATTTCGATATCCTTTCTGCTAATTCTAATAGGACTCCTCCTGTTGATCTTGGATGAACAAAAATAACTTTATGCCCCTCGGCTCCGTATGTATAATCATTTCCAATTATCTCTATATTATTTTCTTTTAGTTCATTTATTGCCTCGTCTATACTCTCTACGCTCAGGCAAAAATGATGAATACCGCATCCTCTTTTTCTAATAAACTTAGCTATCGCAGAATCAGGATATTTAGATAAAAGAATTTCAATTTTACCATTACCAGTATCATAAACATCGGTAATAACACCCTGGTTGTCAATATCTTCAGTGCAAGTATTGTTTATTCCTAAAACTAAGTTCCAAAACTTGTTTGCCTTTGAAAGATCATCGGAGGCTATTCCTATATGCTCTATTCCAACAATTTTCATTATACTAAGTTATTATTTTTACTTATCAGTTTTAGACCTAAACCATTAGCATTCGGAAGGGATAATTTACCATTTACCACTTTTACCCCTTCAAATGGATCATTATTTATAAGGAGATTCCCATCTAAATCAACTTTATCAACAATACTGGATATACTCGCAGCAGCTGTAATTCCTACAGAAGTTTCGACCATGCATCCGAGCATAATTTTTAAATTATATTTTTTTGCTAGCGTAACCATTTTTAAAGCTTCTTCGATTGATCCACATTTCATTAGTTTTATATTGATCCCGTCGAATGAGTTTTTAATTTTAATGATATCTCTTACATCCCTGCTATTTTCATCAGCATATATGTCTAACGGGGATAGGTTGGTTAATCTTTGACTTTTTTCTAAATCTTTTGCANGAAATGGCTGTTCAATAAATTCCACATTTTGATCAGCGAGCCATTTACACATTTCAACAGATGTATCAAAATCCCACCCCTCATTGGCATCCACTCTTATTATTTTATCGGTAAACTTCCTTATTTCTTTAATAATTTTTTTATCATCTTTAGGTGTTCCAAGCTTTACTTTTAAAATATTATATGGATCAGCTTCTATAATTTTTTTTTCAATTTCTTTAATTTGCCCTATTGCAATTGTAAAGCTTGTTTCCATGGTTTCAGAATTCTTGCAATCTAAAATTTTCCATATTGGCACATTATTTTTCTGAGACCACCAATCCCACAAAGCCATACTAAAAGCTGCCTGTAAAGATTTTATATTTTCTAATTGAGGGTAAATGAGATTCTGCATCTTTTCAAGAGTCATGTTTTCACTTTCAGGAATATTAACTCCTTTATTTAAAACAGATAAAATCTTTTCTGTTGATTCTTTGTAACGAATCGATGGGGCTGCTTCTCCTCTACCAATTATATTACCATCCTGTANAAATAAGAATACAATATCATACCAGTTGTTACTACTTCTAGATATTCCAAATGNATGTTTAAGAAAAATACGATATGTGGTAAAACTTAATTTCATCTAAATATTACTTTTTCAATGTGATCAATAAACTTCTCATCCTTCCATCTTATAATATCTGTAACTGGTACATCTAAATTTTTCATTAAAGAATCTATTATCTTTTTTGACATATTATTACTTTGTTTTAAAGTAAGTAAATTAACTCCTAAGTACTTACTATCCTTAAAAGGACGCATAAGATCTAAATATAAATCCATTAATTGCCGTAATTTAGGAATTGGATGGTTAGTTACGTCCATATCTCTTTTTGGCTCATGTGTAAAAATTAAATAATCAGGCATACAACCATGCATTAGACCTAAAGTAACACCTGAATAATGCATATTATTCAATGCTCCCTGTCCTTCGACAACTGCCAGTTCAGTATTTTCTGGAAGTTGATCTAAACAATATTCTATCTCACCTGCCATAAAATCAGATATTACTGCATCTATAGGAACTCCTGAACCTGATAAAAGTATTCCTGTTTGACCTGTTCCAATAAATTGTACATTCTTACCACGTAATTTTAATGCTTCTGTTATTTCCCATGCTGTAGTCATTTTACCCGTATCACAGTCTGAACCGACAATTAAAAGAACTGGAAAATTTCTTTTCTTCCAACTCCCTTTTGGAAACTTAGGTGGAAAGTCTGGTTTTCTAAGGTCGATCAAATTAACATTNTTTTTGACTGAATCTTGATAAAGCTTGGGATCATCATTTAGAAATGAATGCATTCCACTAATGATATCACATCCATTTTGAATAGCATTTTCTATTTCAATTTTTGACCTTTTATCTAAACCACCTCCAGGAGGAGCATTGCCCACAACTAAGTGCGTGGGTGAAAATCTTTTAGCATCCATAAAGGTTTTAACGCAAGGGATATTACCTCCCCATCCTAGTACTTCTTCGGCTATTTTACCTTCTTTGTATGGATCAATAACAGCTACAACCTTATCTGGCTGATAACGAATTAACATGTTGCCTGTCTTATTTTCTATATAGTCAAATGACCCAATGGCTAAAATGACGTAACGAGACATTTATTATCTAAAATTAGCTTTTCTTTTTTCAACAAATGCTTTTAAACCTTCATTCGTTTCCTGACTTTCAAAAAGATTACTAAATTGTTCCACTTCTTTTTTCAAACCTTCTATTATAGAGTAATTAGAAGAATCATTAATACACTTCAATGATTGCGAAACCGCAAAGGGACCATTATCTATAATAATTTTTGCGAATGATATAGTTTCATGTAAAAGATTACTTTGATCAAAAACTTTATTCACTAAACCTATGCGGAGCGCTTCATTTGAATCAATAATATGCCCACCAATAATCAATTCAATGGCATTGCCCTTACCAACAATTCTAGGTAGCCTTTGGGTTCCTCCCCAACCAGGTATTAAACCTAATTTAACTTCTGGTTGGCCAAACTTAGCGTTTTTACTAGCAAATCTCAGATGACAAGCTAACGCAATTTCACATCCGCCTCCCAAAGCAAAACCATTGATGGCAGCAATAACTGGTTTTGAAGATCCNTCAATTATATTGGTAACTTTCTGCCCTAATTCTCCGAATTNCTTTCCGCCCTTTTTATCTAACTTCTCCATCAGTTTTATGTCTGCTCCAGCTATAAAAGCTTTNTCTCCAGATCCAGTAATAATGATTNCTCCAATATTTTTATCGCTTATCGAGGAATTAATNTTATCATATAATTCATGAAGAACATCCGGATTCATAGCATTTAAGGATTCCTCTCTATCAACTCTTATTATACATAGATCATCTCTTAATTCTTTTTTAANAAACATATNCTTAATCCTNATTTCCAATAGGTTCTNCTGAAAAGTACCATTACTGTAAAAATTTCNAACCTNCCTAAAAGCATACAGAAAGAAAGAAGCCACTTGCCTGGAACTGGCAGCAGAGCATAGTTGTCCGTAGGACCAAAATCACCTAAAGCAGGGCCAATATTGCCCATTGCTGAAGCTGCTGCTCCTATTGANGTTTCTAAATCNANTCCCATAGTTGAAAGNAATATNGTNGAAANTATAAANGCNGACATAAANAANAGNAAAAANCCTAATGTATTTNTCACNACATCNNCATGAATTGTNTGCTTACCAATTTTNACNGGAATTAATGCTCTNGAATGNAGCATNCGTCGAGTTTCTAAAACTGCATATTTNACCAANAGNANNACTCNNATNACNTTCATNCCTCCNGTAGTNGAACCACCCATNCCNCCAATAAACATCATTGTTAACAAAATCATTTGAATAAAAATTGGCCAGATTTCATAATCTCCTAAAACATAACCTGTTCCTGTTAAAATAGCAATAGTTCCAAAAAGAGATTCTCTAAATCCATCTGAAGAAAATAAATTAGCTTCAAAGGATAAGGATAAAAATATTATAGCTGTAATCGCTACGGTTATAAACAAGTAGACTCTAAACTCAGCATCTTTAAAATATGCTTTAAAACCCACACTTATGAGGCGAAAATGAAGGGAAAAATTGATTCCTGCTATAAACATAAAGAAAATAATTATATAATGAATCAAAGCACTATCAAAATGAGCTATACTTGCATTTTTAGTAGAAAATCCCCCAGTAGGCATTGTTGTAAAGGCATGGCATATTGAATCAAAAGTTTGCATGCCCGCAATTCTCAAAGCAATTATTTGCAANAACGTCATNGATAAATATATAATCCATAAGTATTTNGCGGTCTCCTTTACTCTGGGAGTTATTTTATCTGAAACTGGGCCCGGAGCCTCGGCTTTAAATAATTGAACGCCACCAACACCNAAGAGTGGTAATATCGCAATATAAAAAACAATTATACCCATTCCGCCTATCCACTGCAAAAAGCTNCTCCAAAATAAGATCCCCATTGGAAGGCTNTCTATTCCATTTTTAAGATGTGGCATGGTTAANGAATTGCCTAAAATTGAAGCTCCAGTTGTGGTAACTCCTGACATAGATTCAAAAAATGCATCCGAAATATTTGGTATNGNTCCAGAAAAATAAAATGGTAGTGAGCCAACAAACGCTGTTGTTATCCATGAAAANGTTACAATAGCAAACCCATCACGATTTGTAAGACTTCGTTTGTATCTTGTTAAGTACCACATTGGGAAACCTAAAAGAATGCAAAAAATTGATGAATAAAGGAAACCGTTTAAATCATATTCATTATAAAAAAAAGATATAAGAATTGGNACTATCATTGATAGNCCTAAGATAGTAAGTAAGGCTCCAATAATATTGAAAAGAGGTTTAGATCTCATGCTGAGAAAAGTTTTTTTAGCTTTCCTATTGCTTTAGGTTTTGCGAAAACAAGAGCTATATCATCTTCGCTTAAAACCGAAGTCCCATGTGCTATTCGAATTTTGCCATGATGATTAATCATCCCAATAATTGCATCTTCAGGGAAATTCAACTCCCTTATTGGTCTTTGCGTTACAGGACTTCCTTGCTCAGGCTGAAGTTCAATTACATCAACATCTAATTCATCAAAAGTCATAACAGGTTTTTCAGATAAATCCGTATGGATTTCTCTTAAAATAGCATTAACAGTAGATAAATTTTTACTAATAACTGCACCAACTCCAATTTCTTGAATGGATGGAATGTATTCTGTTGTAGATAAATGGATAATACTCTGCTTTGCGCCTAAATGCTTTGCTAAAAGACCTGCTACTAGATTTGTCTTTTCATTTTCTGTTACAGCTATAAAACTATCAATATCCTGAATGTTTTCTGATTTCAAAAATTCAATATCAGTACCATCACCATACAAAATCATTGATTCATCAATATTGTGTGAAATCTGACCAGCCTTTGATCTATTATAATCCACTAGTCTTACATTTATACTGTCACTAGGTAGTTCTTTAGCTAAAGTACGTCCAATCTTTCCACCCCCTAGAATCATAATGCGGTGAGTTTCTGTTAACTCCTTGCAAAGAAGATCCATTAGATTAGGAATATCTTCTGTTTTAATAACAAAATACGCAATGTCACCCGATAGAAAACAAAAATCAGCTGATGGAACAATTGTTTTTTGGCCCCTTAATATTGCAACAACTCCAAATCGAAAGTGCGGATTGTCCTTTGCAATCTCTCCAAGAGGTTTATCATACATATTTTCACAATCTGGGTCAATTTTTAATCCTAGCATGGTGAGTCTTCCTGATTCAAAATCCATTACTTGTACCGCATACGGATGTTTAACAAGCCTATTTATTTCATCACATGCTGCTTTTTCTGGATGTATTATAATATCTACACCAAATTTTTCAGGACGAATTATTGATTCTTGGGTAGTATATTGTTGGTTTCTTAATCGAGCGATAATTTTATTTGCACCCAGTTTGTGAGATTGTTGTGAGGCTATTAAATTAACTTCATCTACTCTAGTAAGGCATAGAACGAAGTCTGCTTCACCCACTTTAGCATCATTTAATGTATTAGGACTAGCTCCATTNCCCTCTACGACAATAACATCAAGGTTTTCAGAGGCCCTTCTACATTTTNTAGGGTCAAGGTCAATTACTGTAATATCATAATCTTCTTCACTAAGAGCTTTAGCTACATGAAAGCCAACCTCTCCTCCTCCAATAATAACTACTTTCATGTTTTATGAATTTTCAGAATACATTAATGAAATTAACTCATTTGGATTAAAAAACGTTAATTTATGTTTATTGGCTATCACGATAAATTTTAGCACCTAAGGATCTAAATTTTTCTTCAATTTTTTCATATCCACGATCAATATGATAAATCCTGCTAATCTCCGTTTCTCCTTTTGCAATAAGACCAGCTATTATCAAAGATGCACTGGCACGAATATCAGTTGACATAACTGGAGCACCAACTAAGCTTCTCACNCCTCTNACAAATGCCGTATTTTTNNTAACATTTATNTTTGCCCCAAANCGATTTANCTCAGGAACATGACTAAATCTATCATGATAAACAGTATCNGTTACGATAGAAGATCCNTTCGCNGTTGNCATAAGTGCTACCCATTGAGCTTGAAGGTCTGTTGCAAACCCTGGGAATACATCAGTTGTCATATCTACCGCATTTAATCGATCNGCTGGNTGAATAGTAATAGAATTTTTTGTAGTCTTTAGATTNCATCCAACCTCTTTNAGCTTTGAAATCAAAGAANCNAGATGACTAGGAATCACATTAANAAGCTTTAATTNACCNAACAANGCTCCTGCAATTAAAAAAGTACCTGCCTCAATTCTNTCAGGAATGACTTCAATGTNNGTTGAATTTAAAGAGGANACNCCCTCTACAATTAGTTTNGTTGTTCCAACNCCTTCTATTGAAGCNCCCATTTTAATCAAGAATTGACAAAGTTGAACAATCTCCGGTTCTTTTGCAGCATTATTGATAATCGTAGTACCTTTTGCTAAGACAGATGCCATAAGAATGTTTCCTGTTGCACCTACTGATGGATATTCAAAATTAATTTCTGCTCCTATTAACTGATCAGCCTCAGCAAGGATATATCCGCTTTTTAGTGTTACTTTAGCCCCTAATTTTTCAAGACCTTTCAAATGATAATCAACAGGTCTCGGTCCCCAAGCACAGCCGCCAGGCAAAGAAACTTTTACATGTCCAAATCTCGCTATGAGAGGGCCTAAAACATAAAATGATGCCCGCATTGTTTTTACTAAATCATAAGGGGCTTCAGGATTGTTTACTGATTTTGTATCAATTTTTAAGATATTGTCTGAAAATGAGCATTTAGCACCAATGATTTCTAATAATTTTATCATAGTCCTAGTATCTCTTAAGTTGGGTACTTTTGATATTTTGGTTTCCCCATCTGCGATTAATGCTGCTGTCATTATTGGCAAAACAGCGTTTTTGGCACCACTTATATCTACTGAACCCGAAAGTCTCTGCTGTCCCTCAATGATAATTTTATCCATTACGTAATACCTACCTGTTCTCCATGGAATAAAGATTTAATTACTTTTGATCTTTCATTTTCATCGAGATACTGTACTTTAACTGAAGTACTTCCACTATCTGTATATTTTGAAATATGTAAATGATTATCTGCATTAAAGGCTATTTGAGATAAATGAGTAATGCAGATAACTTGTTTTGTTTTAGAAAGATCTAATAAATGATTTGAAACTTTTTTAGCAGCCATGCCAGATATGCCTGTATCAATTTCATCAAAAATAAGAGTTTTTACAGGATCCAGATTTTGAAAAACAGTTTTTATTGCTAGCATAATCCTCGAAACCTCACCACCTGAAGCTACATAAGAAAGTGGCTTAACATCCTCCCCCGGATTTGT
>NZHK01000050.1 GCA_002691285.1 Fidelibacterota bacterium
ACAGATGAACAATGATTTAAAAAATTTATCTGAAAATACAGTGGCTCTTAAATCCCAAATGGAGGAATCTAGAAAGCAAGTTGGAGAGCTTTCAGATACAACGATTCAGTTGCGTCAAATCCTCTCTAGTTCGCAAGCTCGTGGACAGTGGGGGGAACGCATGGTTGAAGATATTTTAAATTTCATAGGACTATCTGAAGGTATTAATTATGATAAGCAGACTCAATCCGGAAAGGATAGGCCAGACTTCACCTTTTTCCTGCCTGATAAAAAAAGATTAAATATGGATGTAAAATTCCCTCTAAATCATTATGAAAAATATCTTTCATCGGAAATCGAAGCAGAAAAAAAAGTTGAAAAAAAAGCGTTTTTACAAGACGTGCGTAACCGAATTAAAGAAGTTTCAAAAAGAACATATATTGATCCTGCTGGTGGTACTGTGGATTATGTATTATTGTTTATACCGAATGAGAGTATCTATTCTTTTTTGAATCAGGAGGATGTGTCTCTGATTGATTTTTCATTGGAGAAAAAAATTATTTTATGTTCTCCAATTACGTTATATGCTGTTTTATCATTGATTAGGCAGGCTATATCAAATTTTTCTATGGAGAAAAAAGCTGGAGAAATGCAAGGATATGTAGGAATCTTCAAACAGCAATGGGTTGAATATTTATCGCAAATGAAGAAGTTTCAAGGTACATTAGATACTCTTAATAATCATTTTGATAAGTTAGTATCTACAAGAAAAAATCAACTTGAAAAACCGATGGGGAAAATATTGGATCTTCAACTAGGACAAAAAGAAAACAACAGTGAGAAAATAGAGTGAGAAATTTAGCGTACCTACCGATTTTGTTTCTTTTCTTCATCCAAGGATGTGTTGGACCGCCAGAATATAGCGATGGTTTAATTGAGAATACTCCTGCCGTAATTAATGAAACTGATTATTTTTCATTGTCAATATTTGGGGATAAATATGATGAAAAATTGGAATGGAATTTATCGTTCAACTCAAACTCCACAGCCTCTCTTCTTACAACTTTGGTAACCAAAGATGTTAATAATTCATCAACAGACTCAACTTTTTTACTTTTAATGAATGAATTAGGGGATACAGTGTTGAATGCCTTTATTATGAATGAAATTATTTTTACAAGTCTCGATTCTTTGAAATTTATGGGTACTCCATCTAAGGTGGTCTTTGAAAGTGATAGATTCAGCGGGAGACTCGAATATCAGATCATAATAAATTAATTAGTTAAAGTGATTCATTATATGCAAATTCTAACACAAGTTGTGAGATGTACTTATTTTGAGAAGTTTTGTATTTATAATTATTGTTAGTTCTTTTTCAGGTCTTAGGGCTGAAGAAAATATAATAGATGGATTATTATTTAACTCAATTTATGATGATCTTGAAGGGCGTAATGGGGCGACTTCATTAACCATTCCTTCCAAAGATGCTATAATTTATGAAAAAAATCTTACAATAGATTTTGATGTTTTTTTTTGGAGAAAGAATCCCTTTGGATTTATTCTTAGTGCAGGGAACGAGCAAGACCCTAATTTATTTGTACTATCATATTCTGATTATAAGAGTCAAGATACTAGTTTTATAGAACTTACTTACGCAGATAGGCCATCAATTATATCGATACCAATACTTGACAAGGATCAAGGTTGGGAAAAATGGAAAAATATTAAGCTTTATTTTGAAATGGAAAAACAGAGAGTGGGATTATCATTCCAAAATCAGAATATTATTTGGTATAAAGAGGGCATTCCTATTAATAATAGAATGCAATTTAATTTTGGGGCTACGTCATTTGTTACTGAACCACCGAGAATGGCAATTAAAGATATACACATAAATAGGGATAAGAAAAAAACTATTTTATGGAAGCTAGATGAAGAATTTGGAGATATAGCACATCCAAATTATGAAAATGGAACTTCTTGGGCAGGGCAGGTAAAAAATGGAATTTGGATTCATGAACTACATCGCCAGTTAAATCCGGTTTTTAATCACAAAGTTTATAAGAACAATTTTCAATTTTTAGGAGTAGATGATCAGACAAATCAGTATTTGTATCTAATGAATGATTCATTGTTCTACTATGATAATAAAAGAGGACGAATTGTAGAAAAATATTCTTTTCCTTATTTACCTGAGGATAATTACATATATAGGTATAACCCAGTAAAAAAAATGATTTTCGCAACTCATGGCGGCGGCGGAGGTCCAATAAGCTATCTTGACTTAGAGAAAAAAATCTGGGAAAATTATGTGGAAAGATATGAATCGGATGGTCTTTTTTTCACTAGTAATTTTTTATATGATTATGTAAGTCATGATATCTTTACTCTTGGGGGATACGGGTGGTATGAACAAAAGAATATTCTTCAAAAATACAATAGTCAAGATTTATCATGGTATCCCATAAAATATAAGACAATAAGTGATAATTTATTCCTTCCAAGATGCAAGGCTGAAATTTCCTATGATAATAAAAGTAAAAAATATTTGCTTTATGGTGGACAAGGAAATGAAAGCGGGAAGCAACAGCAAGGTTTTAGGCGGCTTAATGATTATTGGGAAATTGATTTAATAAACTTTGAGTTTAATCGAATATGGGAAGATAGTTCTAAAATAATTGAACCTATGGATAATCATCCAAAAGTTGCTATTTCTGTTAGAAATCAAAAAGTTTACAAAATGTTAGGAAGTCAGGTATCAAATAAAAACAATAGTTTTATTGTTCCAAGCAAACTTGAAGTTTTTGTATCATCTTTTAAAAATAGAGCTTTCAAAAAATATATAATTGATACTAAAGAAGATCAGAAAAATGATATACGTATTATTGATTTTCATGCTCTAGATTCTACAAATGAGCTCTTGGTTATTTATCAAAAAAATAATCTCGATGATAAATATGTAGTTTTTTCAACTATAAAAACTCCTTTAATTACTAAAGCTGAGCAAAAGAAAAGTCATGCTGAATTTTTTATTTTAATTTTAGTTGGGTGTTGCATTTTTGTTTTTCTTTTGACTACAAAGTTAGGTGAAGAGGATAAAAAGGACTTCACTAAAAAAGATCCATTGTTGTCATTAAATAATCAAAAAGAAAGCACTGTAAATCAAGGATTGTCAATTAGTTTAATAAATAGCCTTGAAATCGTGAATCAAGGTCATAGTGTAACTAGCAAAGATTGGAAATCAAAAAAAGCAAGAAATCTATTTATCTTTATTATCCTGAAAGGAAAGAATGGTGCCTCACTAAATGAAATTCATAATTTGTTTTGGCCTGATGTGAATTTAGAAAGTGCGCGTAATAGCAGAGCAGTTGCTTTAAGTCGTATTCGCAGAGTTATTTCGCCATTTGATAACCTTTTGGTCTCTAAAGAAGAAATAATTAAGTTTGAAGACAATGAAGATGTTTTCATAGACTATAGAAATCTCTATTATTTTATTAATGTTCAAGCAAAAAAAAATTATAACTCTATGTACCCTGTAAAACTTATTAATGATGGACAATTACTTAAATTTTCCAATTCAAATTGGGTAGAATCTTATAGATTAGATATATCTGAAAAAATAAGCATATATGCTAAAAGTTTAGTAGAAATTTTTATCAAACAAAAAAAATGGGATAAAGTAGGTTTTATTGGTAATAAATTACTACTTTTAAATTGTTTTCATGATGATGGTATGCGATACTCAGTTTTAGCAAATAAGATGCTGAATAAAAATGCGCTTTCTCATAAAGTTTATAATGATTTTATTAAAAAATATGAGTTGGAAAGTAGAGAAAAATATCCGGACTCTTATAATAATATACTATCACACTATAAAATGGATTGATATATGAATGTCTTAAAATCAAAATTTTTTTTTCTATTTATTTTCTTTAATTTATTCAATTACGCGTGTTCGCCATGGGGTAAAAAAGAGAGTGATTCTTATGCCCAAATTTTCATTGATGTGCATGATCTTGGAAGGAGAGTTACCCTTCATTCTAGTTTTAATGAGTTTTTAGGACATATTCCGGATTTTAAATGGGAATCAAGAGTTTACCTTGCCAGGATTGACGATTTACCAATTGGCAATACTTATGGAGACCTTGACAAATGGGATATGGCTTTAGAAACTGGTTTCATCGATGGTTTAATCCGAAAAGGATTAAATATTGCTGAAAAATTAGATCATGTAAAGCCCCGGGATAAATCGGAATTTATCAGTACTAGTCCTGAAGATGCCTTCTACATGCATGGCATTGATCTTGCAGACTTAGGTCTGATAAAAAATGAAATTCAAGCATCTAGCCTTCTTACATATCAAATTATGGATTTTAATGAAAGTGATCTTTCCTTGACACTTTATTTAAGAATGATTGATTTAGTATCAATGAAAGTCCTTACTTCAGCAATGATTAGTCTTGGTGACAGGTACGAATCAAAAGCTGCGGAAGAAATAAGCATGTTTAATGAAGCTTACGAGATCATCAAAAATATCAGTGATTTTCCAAGTACAATTTTTACTAAATCTGGATCTTTAGCATTATTGAATGCAGATATATTAAATATTTCAGGGAAATATAAAAGACTACCCTCTAAGGAGACAATGGCTATTGAAAATGGTATTATAACTGGGCTAATAAATAATGAAAAATACCAAGATAACAACCCTGTTATTATGGAAAAAACAAAAGGATTTAAATTAAAGTATCCATCTGTCTATAATAGCATCGTATTTAATACAAATCCTATTCTCTATGAGGATTGGTCCGAATTATTCAAAGAAACAAATTGCAATTTGCTAATGCTTTATCGGTATATGCCAAACAATGGAATTTATATTAAGGTAATCAATGTAAGAAATAATGGAAGAATAATTTATTCAAATGCTTTTGTTTTTAATGGTAGAACAGATGAGGGGGTAATAAATAATCATGATATTGTTGCTGATGAGTTCAAAGCAAAAATAGATATAACTCTTCTAAAAGATAAGAAGGTTCTAATTGTAAATGGTGATAAGCAGGCAGTAGAATCAGAAATATATTTCCAAGACCAACCTAGTTTTAATGAAATGAACCTTATAATTGAAGAGGGTATGATGACTTCATTAATAAAACAAAAAGTATCAATTTATGAAAAACTCAAAACCTTATACCTTAAAAGACCGTGGATGTATGATGATAAAGTTTTCAATTTAAACCCGCTTTACCTTGATGAATGGATTCAGTTAGAAGATTTTGGTGTTGAAATATTGGTTGTCTATAATAATCTGATTCCTTACCAGGAATTAGCTGCATCAGATTCTGATTATAAGAAGGTTGCCATTGGGATTAGGATTATTGATGTTAATACTGGAGATATACTCCAGGTAGGTGAATTAGTGAATACAAACTATTGAGCCTAAATAAAAATATAAAAAGGATTAAATAATGAAAAGGACTAAAATCTTAATACTTGCTTTTATTTCAATTTTGTATTCTAGAGATTTTACTATATCAGATCCTCCAATGATTTATATTTATCATTTCATGAGTTACGATACAACATCTATCCTCCTTCATGGTGGATCCCAAGATGAAAGCAAAAGTAAGTTTTTAAAATTCCCACTCTTTAATAAAGATGATACGAGCTTTGGGTCTTATTTTTCCAAACATGGAGAAAACTTACTTATGAAACCCTTAGATCCCAAACTAGTATCAGCAATGGTAACATCAGCTGTAGCAAGGAACCCACATGTTCATATTGCAGGTGAATCAATTCAAAAAAGAATTAAGACAGATAATTTTTTAAGTCTTGTCAAATCTTATGATTACCCTCAACGCACTGACTATATAATTATTGGCGAGATAAATACCTTGGCGTCCCAATATGAAATGGACCTAAAGTTAATTGATGTTTCAACTCAAAAAATAATAGCTTCAGAATCTTTTAATTTAGAGTTTGATTCAATGAAAAATCTTAGGTCTAAAATAAATGCATTAGTTGGCCCATTGATGGATAAAATTGTCGCACCTTATATAGGATCTGTCTATTTACGGGTTGATTCTACAAGTAGGCATAAAATTAGATGGGATGATATTTCAATAAGACCTCTAAAATCATTTGTGGGATCAAGAAATCTTGATACAAAAAATTCTGACTATGCTCCATATTTGACAATGCTGATGCCAAATAAATTTCTTGAATCTCATGATGAGATATTATCTCAATTTGATGACTCAGACTATAAATTGGTGAAAAGTTATGAAGAAATAAATACCTTCTTGGCTGGGAATTACAGAATAAAAGCCTTCTTAAAAAATAACGAGACTCCCTTTGTAACAGATTTCGTCGTGAAAGCAGGAGACCTAAATGAAATTCATATGGTTCTTCCTACGAAAGATACCGATGGCGATGGGATTATGGATGATTTTGATGCTTGTCCTTTAGTACCAGGGTTACCGAATGAAGATGCTGACTTACATGGATGTCCTCTCCCATTATTGATAGGTAACATTACTATCCTAAATATTTGGGATGGAGTCGGATTTGAAATTTCTAGTATAAATGACATTTCCGATACTTTAATTGCTTGGGGATCAAAAAAGAATAATCAGATAGATTTTCATTCAGATCCATATCAGCATTTGATAAATTTAGAAAATAATTCAGTTACTATTTTTGATCTTCCGCTTGGGAAGTATTACAGAGATAGTTTCTCAATTACAGAAGAACGTTTTCCTGCAAAACAATATGTAAATCTTTTTGCTGATAATGATAGCCTATTTTTAAAAGTTGGAGGTGAAGAAATTAAGACCTCTATATCTGATCGAGACTTAATTAAAGGAAGAGAAATTATAATATATTTTGACCCCTTTACGCCTGAAATAGATCATAAATACAGGCTATATGTTGATAAATCTTTGTTCGCAGTTACAAGTGTTTTAGGTGAATTGCATATTATTGGAATGCCTTTTAGTTATGAGGGTAGCATTCGAGCTACCCGCAAAGGATTTAAAGATGCAATCATAGAAATTAAACCCGGAAATAAAAAATCATATCATATTGCTGACTTAACTATACCAAATCAAACTTTAGAATTAAATAAACCTCCAAAGGTTCCTAAAAGCCTATCTGTTCTTTCTGGACTTTTACAAATGTTGTTTGATTGATTTAAATTTCATCCTCCCATGCATGGCAGGCAAGATACTTGTAGTCACACCATTCACAGTGTCTTCCTTTTTTAGGATGGAATTCCTTTTTCTGGATGCCGTTTGCAACGGTTTTTATTTTTTCTTGTACCATAGTTAATTCTTCTTTTTTAAAAGAATGACTTTTCAATGGTTTTTCATATTCTCTTAAAAAATGAAGAGATGCGGATGATGGTAGGCCATTAATATCTTTCTCTGGACTTTGTTCAAGGTACATAGAGTAAATAGCTAATTGTAAATTAGATTTCGCAGAGGAGGTTGATTTACTAGTTTTATAATCGATAATCGCTGTTCCATCGGAAACTTTGTCTATTCTATCTATGATACCTCTAACGTTTATATGCCCAATATTAAAGTCAAAAGACTTCTCCCTTTGAAGAACATGGGGCTTGTTATCATGTAAAAAATGTATGTACTCTTTTAATAATTCAGTACCTTGTTCTTTGAACTTCTGCTCTCTTACAGAGTATTCAAATTCATCTTCCTTCCATTCTTCGTCGAGAATATTAAGGATTCTTTCTTTTGTGAGATTTTTATTTGGTTCGTGAAATCTTTGTAGGACTTTATGTATTATATTCCCAAAAACAAGCTCTGGTTTATTTGCAGTTTGAGGAATACCATCAATATGACTCAACCGATACTTAAGAGGGCAGTTTTCATATGTATCAATGGCGCTTGCAGAAAGAAAAATTTCTTCTCTTTGGATTGAGGTACTTTGCTGGATAGAAATCTCTAATTCTTCTTTTAAATCCTTCTCCCATTTTTCATCACCAAATAGTAGATCTTGTCCTAATTCAAATGATTTTATTTTTTCTAAAATTTCACATATTTTTTTTACTTGCTTGTAATCTTCTCGGGAAAGTGCTTTTTGTAGTTGTTGTTCATACTTTACCCGTAGTTGCGAATGATTTAGAATGGATTCATTTGAAAAATCTTTTGCAGATATGTCGTTCATAAGTTCATCCGGTAATTCTTTAATAAATGGTGAGGTTGCTTTTTTGGGTGCAAGTAAGTATAATTGGTTTTGGGCACGTGTGACAGCAACATAAAACAATCTCCTTTCTTCTTGAATATGTTGTTCCTTTTGACTGATGGTTATACTACCATATGGGAGCCATTCAGATGGTGGTTTTGAAATTAGCTTTTCTGATCGATAATTTAATGGAAAACTTGCTGATCTATGAAATGGTAAAAATACAATTGGAAATTCAGCACCTTTCACGCTGTGGATAGTGTTCACATTAACGCATTGATATTCATTGTATGGTTTAGGCATTACAGAAGGCAATCCTCCAGATTGCATAATCACCTCAAGGTATTTATTAAATGCATTAATATGATTTTTTTTCTTGCTGCGATGTGAAAAGCTCTGTGATCTTTTTAAAAAATCACCAAGGTTTAAAAGATTGTAATGGTCATCGAAAGAATAACGCTTAACTTTATTTTGAAAAATTTTTAAATATTGAGCAATATCCCATACCATTTCCCCAGCAGTCTTTTTTCTTGAAATAGATTTAAAATGTTCTACTTTTTTTATTACAGTTTTTAGTTTATAATATTGATTTTGCGCATTTATATCTTTTTTTATGATATCATACCGATGTTGCAAGTTTTTTTTATCATATTTATGAAAAATTAAATGTGCTATTTCATAATTATATGTTTTCTCAATTATTCTAAAAAGTGCAGAGTCTTGAAAGATTCCTCCACAAATCAATTGACACCATGAGATGATGTCTTGGACTGGAGAGCAATTAAAAAGACCTAATTTGTTTTCAATAACCGGAATACCTGCAGATTGAAGTGATTTAATAACGACATTTGTTTGACTTTTAGTACGGCAAAGGATTGCTATATCATTAAAAGGTGTACCCTCTGAAGTAATCTCTAGGATTTCTTTATTAATAAAATGTAACTGTTCATTGTTATCACCCCAATATCTTATAGGTTTTATAGGGGGTTTATTTGTTTTTGAAATTAAGTTTTTCTCAATACGATTATCGTTATGAATTATACTTTCATTTGCTAAGTCTAGTATTGCCTGAGAAGATCTATAATTATCTTCTAAAGAGATACATTTGTAGTCTTCATGAGATTCATAATTTTGTTTAAAAGAATGAATGTTGTAAGAACTTGCTCCTCGAAAACTATAGATAACTTGATCGTCATCACCAACAACAGTAATGAATTTTCTTTTGCCAGCAACTAGAGTCACAATCTCATTTAATGCGAAATTATTATCCTGAAATTCATCGATTATAATGTGTCGGAAATGATTTTGAACAGTTGCTAAAGCTTCTTCATTTTTGGAAAGCAGATCAAAAGCTAATAGAACCATATCACCGTAATCAAATACATTTAATTTTTTTTTCCAAGATTGGAAAATAGGATAAATTCGTTTAAGATCATTTAATTGATTAGCAATTTCGTTGGTAATAGCTCCATCCTCATTAGGTTTAGGTATGCTAATCTTTTTAAGATCTATTAATTCATCTTTGACTCTATTAAAAAAGGGAATAAAACTATCATTAATTGCTTGTTTTGGATTAAGGGGAAATTCATCGGATTGAAATGGTCCTAAGCTATCAAATTTCTCTAAAATTAAGTGTATTGCTTCACTTTCTTCTAAAAGCTGTGGTAAGGTATCATTTCCAAATTCTTTAAGGATTTTAAAGCAAAATGAGTGAAAAGTACTTACCGTCATGGTTTGAGCTCTGGATCCTATTTGATTGATTATCCTGCCTTTAAGTTCTTTAGCTGCTTTTTCAGTATATGTTATAGCTAAAATATGTTTTGGATTTACTTCATAATAATTAATTAAATGAACTATTCTATTCTGAAGTGTAAATGTCTTTCCAGTACCAGCTCCGGCTAAAATCATAAGAGGGGATGGTTGATGGCGAATCGCAGCATTTTGACTTTTATTTGGTTCGATCATTTTATTAAATGCTACCATGCTATTGAATTGTTCTTAATTTTTATAAAAATAAAGATATTCAATATAATTATTTCAATAAAATCTGAATAGTGTTAGTTCAAAATATTTTTTAACCTTTGGCATATTTTTGAGTCTTACTNTATGAGATGANATGAAAAATGATCATGAACTTATCAAATTATTCCAAAAAGGAGATAAAAGTGCCTATGATAGGCTTGTTCGAAAATATCTACATAATACNGTCGGATTCTTTTACACTATTACTGGAGATAGGATGGTAGCCGAGGATTTANCGCAGGATGTTTTNTTAAAATTATTTAATACTTTAGGAAATTTTAGATTTCAATCAGCTTTCTCTACCTACCTCTATCGTATTAATCTTAATACTGCTAATTCATGGTTCACTCGTAATAAGTGGAAAAATCTGCTNCATATTGATCAAGTTATTAATCAGCAAAAGAAAGANACTAANCTTGAAAAGGAATGGCTAAATAAAGAACTATGGGATGCCATATCAAAATTGCCTAAAAAGCAGCGCAGTGTTGTTGTCATGAGAGTAGCAGAAGAACTTCCATACAAAGAAATATCTACCATAACAGGTATGTCTGAAAATACCGCTAAGGTTAACTTCCACCATGCTCTTCAAACATTAAAAGAGGTCCTTAATAATGATTGAAATTGAAAAAAAGATAATGTTGCAAAAAAGGGAAGCTGTCAACACAAATGTTGATGAATTCATGAGCAAATTGAATTATAGAATTGAAACCTCTAAAACAAACAGACAGATATTTTTTACTTCATCAGTAATGGTCTTCATAATTCTATTGCTAACCGTTACCCAATTTGGCGCTCCTGATTTAGAACTTGATAATTATTTGCTAAGTAGAACAGAAAATTTAATAGAGACAGATTTTTGGAATGTTAACATAGATTCTCTTGAAACTGAACAAGAGTATTTTAATAATATGGCATATTTTCTTATGGATGAAGGATATATATGGGAGGCTGTTGAATTACTAGATCAATTTAAATTAATTGGAAAGGAATCATTATGAAATATATACTATTTTTTAGTTTTTTAACTGGGGGGATATCCCAAAGTTATAATTGGGATGATGAAAAAAAAATAAGGGGGCGTAAGAGTCCTGAGAAGATGGAAAATATGATTGTTTGGCGATTAACTGATGAACTGGGTCTTTCTACTGATCAAGCAGAAAAATTTTTCCCAAGATTTAGAGAACATCGGAAAAGTTTAGAAGAAATAGGAAAACAAGAAAGAGAAATGATCGTAAACANAGATCGAGAAGAGCCTAACAAAAAAGATGTAAAAAAGATGATTGAAGAGATTTCAAAATTGCGTNAAAATCGAATTGAGTTGGAAGCANAATTTGTATTAAGCCTTGATGATGTTTTAGCACCTGATCAGATGATCAGGCTTGGTNTNTTTAAGCAGAGAATGATGATGGAAATGAGAGGGGAAATGCGAGATNGAAAAGGAAAAAAGAAGCGTCACAAGAAAAAAGATCGCAAACGCAGACGTCGCGGATTTTAAAAAAAAGGAGCAAGGNATGAAAAAAATAACCACATTAATTTTTCTTTTTATTTTTATCATAAATGGATGNGTAGATAGTTCATCAGNAATAGATGAAATCGAATTCAGGCTATTAGAAATTCTTGATGAAGATGCAGCTGCAGGCNTGGATGGATTTGATTCCGGTGGAGATATGGATCTTGAATATAGCATAGGACTTGAGACTGATGGTATAGCACGTATATCAAGCGATACATTATCCTTTGGAGAAGGATATAGGATACGATTTGGAAGACAATTGATCAGTCGAGAAAGAACCGTTGAATTTGAAACTGGAGAAGACACTGCTNNTGCAAGGATAACCCATACNGTAAATGGTGAATTTATAGTTANAGCCATCGATACGAATCAGAATCAGATCGATTCCCTTAGTTTTTCTAAAGAATTCAATTCAATACTGAACCGAAAAGTTCGATTTGTTAAAGTGGATGCCCCGGCTAGTCCTGAAGGGAGCAGATGGGAAGTTAATGCTTTGACACCATTGATAGGTGGATCTGGAGATAAGGTTTCGTTAGCTGGGATATCTTTTTTTTCTTTATCCGATAGTTTAGAACTAGGTGAACTGCTCTATTCNTTCTCCTCAGATGAATTGGGTGATATTTACATTAGCAGAGATTCTTTGCCGGTATTTACTTCTTTTAGCAGAGTTGTTGCATATGTAGATGTGATCAATAATGGTCCCGAGTACACCATTGATAGTACGAACGTTGGGGAATGGGTGTTTTTAAATTATGGAAAAAATAGGCTACAAAGGGGAAGACGGCATCTGAAAGATTCAGGTATGTTTTTTGATCAGAACATGAATGATAATACGCATTCAGGTTCCATGAGAATTCATGGACCTGGAGTAGCTCAAATGCGAGGAGTATTTCGAACATTTATTGAGACAATAGATCTTGCTACTATGTATGTTTCTGATGGTGGATATAATACAAATGTTTGGTCAATTCCATATAGAGTAGAGCGACCTTAATTCACTTTAATTTAAAATTTTTATTATTATTAATTAAAGATAAGNTATNTATTNAATANTAGTTTATAGTCGTATAATTAAAGTAATACTTTTAATNCNTATATTCTANTATGGTAATATTATTGAATATTTATNCATGTTTTTATGAACTNTTTTTAGTGAGATAAATAATTATTCAATTCATATNTAGGTACACATATTCATCTTATTTCNTATTTGACTTATATGAGTGTATATTNTNTTTNNATTTATGTTCAAAATNNNGAAAATAATTTTTAAGATTTTTATCTTAGTTTGTGTCTTTTNTGGGTGTTCNAAAGATACCATCGATAAAATTTATTANAACGGTGTCATTTGGACAGGGGAACATGATATGCCTTCTGCCACTGCGATCGTACTTAATCAAGAAAAATTTATCTTTGTTGGTGCAGATGCTGATGCCATAGCTATGGCGTCAGACCAAACAGAAATGATTGATTTAAAAGGAAATTTTGTAACTCCAGGGTTTATTGATAATCATGTACATTTCATAAGTGGTGGTTTNCAGCTTTCTCGGTTAAATCTTAATGATGTTTCATCGAAAAAGGAGTTCCAAGAAAAAATAGTCGAGTTTCATAGAAAGCTTCCTGAAAATTCCTGGATTTTAGGAGGGAATTGGGATCATGAATTATGGGGAGGGATATATCCAGATAAATCTTGGATTGATGAAGTTGTTTCTGATCGTCCTGTTTTCCTTGACAGATTGGATGGCCATATGGCTCTTGCAAACACAAAAGCGATGAGCATAGCCGGAATTCATTCTTTAACTTTAGATCCTCCTGGAGGAGTTATCATAAGAGATCAAAATAGTAATCCAACTGGTGTTTTAAAAGATTTGGCTATGGATTTAGTTTTAGCTATCTTACCTGAAGAGTCAAATGAGGAAATGGACCGTGCCCTTGGTAAAGCTATGGAATATGCATTATCNCTTGGGATTACNCAGGTACATGATATGGGGTCTTGGAGAGATTTAGAGACTTACAGAAGAAATCATAACAAAGGGAATCTCAAAATACGAATTAAAATATATCCTTGGTATACAAACTGGAGGAATATTATTCAATATGTTGAAGATTATGGACCTGGAGATGATTGGCTTCGATGGAATGGGATGAAAGGTATGATGGATGGCTCACTTGGATCTCGAACTGCTTGGATGCATGAACCTTACTTGCATGATCATAATCATTTTGATAAAGAAAAGCTGCCAACTTTAGGTGTTATTACAATTAAGGATACAACGGAGTTTAAATTTTTNCTNAGAGAAACNGATAATGCAGNGATTCANCATGCAGTNCATGCCATNGGAGANAGAGCGAANGATTGGATTTTAAATCAATTTAAAAANATTACTAAAGAAAATGGTAAAAGAGATCGAAGGAGTCGTATAGAGCATTCNCAGCATTTATCNNAAAGTGCTATTAGAGAATTTTCAAATCAAAATATCATTCCNTCNATGCAACCTTATCATCTTTTTGATGACGCNTCNTGGGCACACAAACGAATAGGTTATGANNTTTTGAGTAGANCATANATATTCAATACTCTTTTACAAAGTGGCGCAAAACTTACTTTTGGTTCTGATTGGACGGTTGCTCCTTTAAACCCTGCAACCGGTATATTTGCTGCTGTTACGAGAAAAACTNGGGATGGNAAAAATGAAAATGGGTGGTTTCCTAGCGAAAAAATCTCTGTGGAAGATGCTTTAAGATGTTATACAATTAATAATGCTTATGCAGCATTTTGGGAAAAAACTACTGGTTCTATTGCAGTTGGTAAAAATGCAGACTTTGTGGTGCACTCGTTAAATTATTTTGATATNGATCCAGANAAAATTCTTGAATCAAAAATTTTGAGGACAGTTGTTGGAGGTAAGGACCATCTTTTTTAGCAATTTTTTTTTTAGATATGATGCCGCACGGCATGTTGTTTGAATGCACTTCTTAAATGTGAAATCAAAAATATTAACTATCAATAATTAGGATTAAATAATGACGAAAAAACCACTATTTTGGATATTACTTACCATTTCATCTGTGGGAGGTGTTCTTTATTTTGCCAAAAACTTTGATAGTGCTTTTCCTGCATTATCTGTTAATGTCAAAATGGATAGGGAAATGGCGATCTATGAAGCAGAAAAACTTTCAAAAAAATACAATTGGACTCCAACTGAATATAGTAAAGCGGTTTCTTTTGATGGAGATAGAAACTTACAAACATTCGTTGAGCTTGAAGGAGGGGGACTGGATACCTTTAAAATGCTATACTTGGATAGTATTTTTTATCCATATGTTTGGAGAGTAAGGCATTTCCAGGAAAAGAATCCTAATGAAGTATCAGTATGGTTCACCCCAGGAGGTAAACCGTATTCCTTTAGCCAAAAATTAAGTGAAAATGAACCTGGAAGTGCGATAAGTAGGAAGGATGCATATGATATAGCTATGGGGAGTCTGAAAGATGATTGGTATGTAAACCTTGACCAATATGAATTGATAGATGAATCGGAAAAAGTACAGCCTGGAGGGAGGGTAGATCATACTTTCACATATCAGCTGTCTGGGTTTCAATTAGGGGAAAACGGATTTATAAAATTAAAGTTAACAGTTCAAGGAGACCGACTTGGGGAGCTAGTTCATTATGCTCAAGTGCCAGAGGCATTTAACCGTAGATTTAGTGAAATGAGATCAGCAAATGATACCATTGCATTTTCCGCAACAATAATTATTTATTTACTGTACGGATTACTAGGCGTGATAGTAAGTATTTTTTTCCTAATGCGAACACGATGGATTCTGTGGAGAGAAGCGATAGGATGGGGAATGATAGTAGGTTTTTTTCAAGTTGCAGTACAACTCAATTTTATGCCTATGATGTGGATGGAATATAATACTGCAATCAGCGAAAACAATTTTATGATGGAAATAATGTTTAGTATGTTGATGCTATTTATTTTACAGTCTACTCTCTACGGATTATCTTTTATAGCTGCAGAAGGTCTCACCAGAAAAGCATTCCCAAATCACATTCAGTTTTGGAAAGTCTGGTCTTCTAAAGCTGGTAGCTCTATTAATGTACTTGGCCAGACAATCGGAGGATATCTCATTACAGGTGTCTTTATGTTTTATGCCATTGCATTTTATACGTTTGTTACAAAAAAACTAGGATGGTGGGCACCAGCGGATACAAGCTACGATCCAAATCAACTAGCAGCATATTTTCCTTGGCTTACATCTATTGGCATATCTTTAGGTGCGGGTTTTTGGGAAGAATGTTTATTCCGTGCAGTTCCCTTAGCTGGTGCGGCACTAGTAGGTGATCGGTTTGGAAAACGGAATTTATTTATAGGTATTGCGTTTGTGTTTCAGGCAATTGTTTTTGGTGCAGCCCATGCTAACTATCCTGTCCAACCAGCATATGCAAGAGTAGTAGAGTTAATGATTCCATCTTTTTTATTTGGATATATTTATCTTCGATTTGGATTACTACCTGGAATCATAATGCATTACGCTTATGATGTGGCAATGATATCCTTACAATTATTTACTGCAAATGTACCAGGAATATATTTCCAAAGGTTTATGGTAATATTATTTTTATTAATTCCACTCTGGGTAGTCCTTTATTTACGTTCTCGATCTGGAAAATGGTCACTAAGCCTAAAAGGGCTAAAGAATTTTGATTGGAAAGTTCCGCCACTTTTGAAAGAAAAAGAGAAAACTACCTTTGAAGAACCTGCAATAGTGCAAAAAACGTTTTTAAATAAAAAGAAATTAATGATTTTTAGCATAATTGGATCTTTTCTATGGATTGTATTTGGAATACCTCAAGAAAAGCAATCAATTATGGAAATTTCTAGGTCACAAGCAGTACAAATTGCCCAAAACTCTTTCTCTGATTTTGGTTTTTCTCCAGATTCTACATGGAAAATGGAGACAAGGCTTAATTCTGGTGAACANCAAATGGACCGATTTATTTGGCAGGAATATGGAAANGAGGCNTTNTCTTTNTTAAGAGGAAAGTACCTTTATGTTCCTTCATGGGAGGTGCGCTATCGTAAATATTTTGGTGATGTTGCAGAAAGAGCTGAGGAATATAGGTGCTATGTAGATAATAAAGGAGAAAAGACTAGTATATGGTATCAAATTCCTGAAGATAGGGAGGGCATTAGTTTATCAGAGGAAGATGCAAGATCTNTANCTTTAAACTATGTTCAAAATANATANGGNGAAGATGNNTCANTTTTAAATGAATTGGAGGCGAATTCATTTAAAAAACCAAATCGTTTGGATTGGAGATTCATTTTTGAAGACANAACCACATACAAATTGGAAACAGGACAATTAANATTGACAGTTGAAATTTCTGGAGGTGACGTTAAAGGATCTTATCGGAATGTGTTTGTTCCAGAAAATTGGAAAAGATTGGAGGAAGAAAAAGAGTCAAGGTGGTTCCCAGTAGAACTGATATTAGGTCTAATAATGACATTCTCTCTNGCTTATGTTATTGTGTTTGGTACAATTCGTTGGAGTAAAAATAATTTTGACACTTTATTCTTTTTAAAAGCTTTAATACTTCTAGGTCTACTCGGCATTGTTCAATTATGGAGTGATTTGCCTCTTCGCTTTTTTAACTTTAAAACAGAACAGCCATATACAGACCAAGTATATCAAACAATCCTCATGGGAATGGTTGGGGCTTTAATTGCATCTTTATTTAAGGCAATAATGATTAGTGCAAGCAAAGATATGATAGTAACTGGTAGTAGGCTTAAAGAAAAAATATCATTAGAGGATGGAATTTTAATTGGTCTTTTTTTATTGGGTGGATACTCACTCGTAAGGAACCTTATACCATCTCTTGGACCGCAGCTTGGTAATTATTCGCCCTTAAATGCAAGAATTGAGTTGTGGGATCAGATTTACACTACGCTAAATTCCTATGCAAATGATGTNCTTGGTGCNTTNTCTACNGTNATTTGTATAAATGNGATATCTAAAAATTGGAAAAGCAGNACTCTTCTTGGATTATCCTATATTATACTGATAAGTTTTTCAGTTGTATCTCAGAATCCCGGTGTTTACGAATCTGTCTTTGTTTTAATAGGTTGTGGGTTGATTGTTTCTGCTGTGCTGTTTGTATTGTATAAAGAATTGATACGATTNAGTCCTGAGCTCATTCCAATAATTTTTGGTACAACTTCAATTATAAACACGATGATAAAAGGATATCAAAATATTTACACAGGACAATTTTTGGGTGCCATTGCATCTTCGATATTGATAGCTACGCTTGCATTTTTTTGGTATAAATTACTAAGGCATCAGTAGGTAAATTCAAAAAGCGGGAATGATTTACATGACTAGAACTTTGTAAATATGTAATTATGAAAAAATGGAATAGTTACAAGACTAAAATTTCCTTTCAAGAATATGATACGATTATTATCGGTTCAGGCATTGGGAGTCTTTGTGCAGCTGCGCTTCTAAGTATGCAAGGCAAAAACGTTTTGGTTCTAGAAAAACATTTTAAAATAGGTGGTTGGACTCATACTTTTAAAAGAAAAAATTATGAGTGGGATGTAGGAATACACTATATAGGGCAAGTACATAAATCATACTCGGTTATTAGAAAATTATTTGATCTGATTTCNGAAAGGCAATTGGAATGGTGTTNTATGGATGAAAATTATGACCGAATAGTTTTCCCAGATCGCCATTATGATTTCAATGCCCCAAAGTCAAGATTCATCAAAGATATGATTACTTATTTTCCAAAAGAGGAATCAGCAATCCTTTCCTATATGAATCTCGTGAATGATGTAGTAAAAAGCTCAAGGAGTTATTTTAGCCAAAAAGTATTTTCTGGTATTTTGGATACAGTCACNTATCCATTTATGACCAGAAAATTTTTTAAGTACTCAGATCANACTACTTTTGATGTTTTATCTAGTCTNACAAANAATAAAAAATTAATGGGTGTGCTNACTGGGCAGTGGGGAGACTATGGTCTACCACCTTCNCAAAGTAGNTTTGCGATGCATGCGCTTGTNGNAGGNCACTATTTAGATGGNGGAAACTATCCTCAAGGAACTTCAAGAANNATAGCGGAAACAATTTCAAATGTAATNGAAAAAAANGGNGGAACATTGGNTGTAAATGCAGGAGTGCANGNGGTTCTTACTTCAAAGGGAACTGCNGTNGGNGTGTTAATGGAAAATGGAGATAAAATTAAATCNAATNTTGTAATTAGTGGTGCNGGAGTAGNAAATACNTANACAAAATTGATNNGNGNAAATAATNAATTAANNCANTCNGTAGATAAAAANATGNANAAANTAAAGCAGACNGGGAGTTACGTTTGNNTACATATNGGANTAANTAAGTCAATTCAGGATATGATGATTAAAAATACAAATNTATGGATTTATCCTGGATATGATCATGATCAATCTTTAAAAGAATATTTAGATAATCCTCGTTCCGAATTTCCATTGGTATATATTTCCTTTCCATCCGCAAAAGATGATTCTTGGGATGAAAAACATCCCAATTCTGGCACAATTGAAGCAATTGTACCCAGCCAAATGAGTTGGTATTCAAATTGGCAAAATTCGAATTGGAAAAAAAGAGGTTCTGAATATGATTTACACAAAGAAAAGTTATCAAAAAAGATCTTAAAAGTAGTGATGAAACATGTACCTGAAATAAAAGAGAGTATTGACTTTCACGAGTTATCCACACCTCTTACGGTAAAATCCCTAGCTAACTATTCTAAGGGTGAGATGTATGGTCTCGATCATAGTCCTAAAAGGTTTCGACAGCGTTGGTTAAGACCCTCATCAGGAATGAAAAATTTATTTTTTACAGGACAGGATGTTACAACTGTTGGTGTTAGTAGTGCACTTTTTTCTGGCTTACTTACTGCCTCTGCGATATTGAAAAAAGATTTATCTGTATTATTGAAGAATTAATTTTATAGAGAATAAAAATTGAAGTTAATTATTTTTGTGTTTTTTCTCCACACTGTTGTACTCTCAAAAACTAAACCTGTTAAAGGCTATGTCAAAGAAGAAAACTCTAATGCTTTGGCCAATGTTAAAATTTTTTCTTTACCTTCAAAGACAAGTACTGTTTCAGATGAAGATGGTCTTTTTAGTCTTTCAATACCTATTCGGGACCGAAAATTAGTTTTGAGTAAATCTGGATATCATGCAGATACATTAAATGCGATTTTTTTCAAGAATAATACTGTTGTAACTCTTAAAGAGGTGGTTATTGAAGACCCTCTTGAAAACATAAAGAAGTATATTTCTTTCATTGTGTCCAGGAGGGATAAAAATATTTTTCACTTTCCTATTGAAGATTTATCTTTGAGCGGCATTGGAAACCTGGAGTCAATTTTATCTAGTAATACTTCTATTCTTACATATACATCGCTAGATGGCCAAAAAAGAATTATCCATAGACAATTCAGTGATGAAGATATGGACTTATTGTATGATGGAATAAAATTGGATGGTCTCAAGAACGCGCTTCCGAATTTATCTTTTATACCTAGTGTTGCAATATCTGATTTGGTAATCACAAAAGGAGGGCACTATAAACTAACGGCATCTCAGGGTGCAATTAATTCAATTCCGATAGTCTCGTATAAAAATAAATTTTCCTTAAATATTGAGCAGGGCAATGATAGCCCAAATGCTGCTGTGAATGGATATGCTTCCTTAGGTTATAAGTATGGCACTCTAAATGGAAGTTTGGCTGGAAAAGAGTTTGCAATTGGATACAAGGATACAAATAGATCTGAGATTTTTACAAATCTTGATAGGAATACGTATAACATTGCTTATACAAATGCAAAAAATATAGACATTAGGTTTATGAGTTTTAATAATATAAAAAAATATTCAAACCTAAGGACAAATTCATCCATTGCTGATACTTCGAAAAACAATATAATAAAGCTTAGTCAATGGAGCCCTCTGACAGGTTTAATCACGCTTGTTGGTATTTTACAGGATTATAAAGATTCAAGTGTTTTGATCCAAGATTCCATAATTAAAAATAATACATCGTTAGGTTTTGGCATGTCAATGGAAAAAGATTTTGAAAATTCCTTGTATACATTCTCCACTCTTACCAATATTTCAAAAGCAGATCTTATTTTTAATTCTGACAGTATAATAATTGATAGACAAAATTCAATTTTTTCTGGTTCTGCAAAATACTTTTTCCCTTCCAATGAAAAACTTTTTTATATCAATGATTTTAGTTTTGTTTTCACAAAGGAAAGGACAACAGACGTACCTAGTGAAGAATTAATTTATCAAATAAGATCAAATTATTGGGATAATACAAATTTCCAAATTAGATCTAGCGTAAGGAGTAAGAAATTCCCAAGCGTATCCTTAGTCTATTTGAATGTAGGAAATGTTTTGAGAACACCTAGTATGGATGAGGTAATTAATAATGGAGTCAGAATATTGAATCAAAAATCAAAATTGTTTCCAGAGCAAAATTCAATAATTGAGTTTGGATTTACTTTTGATAGAAAAAAAACGAAACATCCCATGAGTTTCAAGACAGATATTTCCTTATTCAGTCATAATTACACAAATAAAATAAAAAGGGTTTTAATATCAGGAACTTCATCAAGTTATCCTGTTAATGCTGGTAATATTAGCATTTATGGTTACGATGCAAAGCTTTTATTTTATCCAAAAAGGGACTGGATATATTTCGAAACTATGTTTTCGAGGTATTTTTCTTCAGATTATTCTTTGTTTTCATCTCATCCACCTATTGTGCTGAATCATCATGCCTATATAAAGACCAGATATTTTAATGTTCTAATAAAAATGAGAGCTGAAAGTGAAAAATATATCCCAATAATAGATATGTCTGTACCTGCTCCGTATGTGGATGATGTCAAACTTCAGCAAGCTAACTATTTAGACATAATGTTATACAAAAATCTGAATTATAAAATATTTAATCTTTCGTTTTGTCTGAAAGCTGAGAATTTGCAATCAAAAAAATTGTTTATAGATGGTGTAAACCTATTTAATAATCGTTATTCTGCAAATGTCTATTTAACAATAATGTAAAGAAAAATTTCATCTTTAAATATTTGAGGCCTTTAATTGTGTGCATCATTAACACAGTGATTACAGTATTTAAATATGCACTATGTATTTCAGTGATTTTCGCCAAGAATAAAATTGTTTTTGGGGAAATAAAAAATGAAGAAGGAAACTTCTTAACAAATGTGAATATTGTTTCTATGCCTTCAAAGGTTGGAACACAATCTAATGAAAAAGGATATTTCTCTCTTCAAATTGACCCCCAAGATAGTTTAATTCAATGCTCTCATGTTGGGTACCGTATTTATTATTTTGACATAAAATCCTTTAAAAATGGAAGTGCCATCATTCTAAAAAATAAGATTTTAGCTATGGATTCACTGCAAGTTTCTGCCATTAACCAAAATGAGTTTCAGCGTTTTTATGCAAAAAATAATGTCATAGAATTCAATGTGGAAGAATTAAGCAGAAAAGGCTACACTGATTTAGGAGATGTCCTTTTCAATGAAGAATCTATTTTGATGAATGAAAATATATTTGGACAGAAATCGATGTCTGTAAGAGCCTCCTCAAATGAAGAGTTAATATACCTATTTGATGGTATATCATTAAATAATTTAGGTGATCCTAATTTAGATTTAACTCTAATTTCTTCTTCAGGGTTATCTGCAATTGAACTAGTAAAAGGAGGTCACCAAAAAGGCTTGTCTTCTTCAGGTACTATTAACCTTGTCCCAAGAATATCATATTCTAACAGTTTAATTTTTAATCAACAATTTGGGACACATAATTATGGAAAATATAATTTTCATGGATCATTAGGTAATTATTATTCAAGTTTTAATGTAGGCATAGGTGAGGGAAAATCTACTCAACTATATTCTGATGTGGCTTACCCTGAAATAATAACATTTAATAAGAAAAAGTATTCAAATATAGCCCTTAAAGCAAAAAAAAATTTAGAGATTCGTTTTATGGCGCAGCAAAATTTCAAAAGGTATACTAACAAAAGAACTAGAGATAGTATTTACTTAAATATGGAAAACCATATACTAAAGCTTGTCCATAGCAATGTAAAGGAAAACATTGTAAAAGCGTATGGTATCTATCAGTCTTATGCTGGCCAAGATTATGTAGGATCTACTGTTTTTCAAAAAGATGATACTAACATAGGGTATGGATTTGAGCTCCTTATGCCAGTTAAAAATGGAATGATATCTCTATTAAATCAATCAAATTATCCAAAAGCGGATTGGTATCTAAATTCTACAGCAGTTTCAGTAGACAGACTTGCTTCAAATATCACAGCAGTTTTCGAATCTTTTCATCCAAAAACGAATAAAGAATTCCAGTTAAAAGATGTAAAGTTAATCTACAGTCATCAAAAAATTGTTGACAGGCCATATGGTAATTTTGTTGATCCTTTTTTTGTAGATTTTGCAAAGAACAAATGGAATTTAAGAAGTACATTTTTTTCAGGATCTTTACTCTATAAACAGGATCAAAATATATTGATGATGTATGCGAATATTGGTAATACATTTCGTGTGCCTAGCTTAAGTGAAATAGGTTTTAATTATAATCATAGTTATAATAGTAATGGAATCCCGTTCCAGCTAAGACCTGAACAAAAAAACACCTTCGAGTTTGGAGTTAAAATTGAAGAAGTAAATCAAAACCCCCAAAAAAAGTATCATGGTACCATATCATGTTTCCGTTATAATTATATCGATAAAATTAAACATGTTTATTTCTCTGCATCGCCTTCATATTTCCCTATCAATGCTGGAGATGTTGGCCTTAAAGGATTTGATTCCAGATTTTTTTATAAAACTAACATGGATTGGTTTTTAATATCACAATCTTTTGCTTATTATATATTTGATGACCCTAATGCTTTCCCTTTTCAGCCTGAAAAGATTATCAGAAATAAAATTCAACTTAATACAAAGTTTTTTAATATCGATTTAATTTATAAAATAGAAGGTAGGCGGCAGATTACATCTATAAATAGTGATTTATCTATGATTCAGAATTATATAAAACCAATAAATAATTTTGATATAAATCTAAATCGAGATTTTTCCATGAATGGGTTTGAAGGTAGCATAAGCCTATCGGGAAGAAACTTAAAAAATATATCACAAGAATTAAATGGAGTTTCTATTTATGATCGTAGATTTATATTAAATATCATGATAGGATACAGATGAATTATTTTCTGTTAGTTGCTTACCTAAGTATGATTTTTTCATGTACCTCAAACCCATTTTGGCAAGATGGTGAAAGAGGTTTTCCAGCTATAAGTGGAATTGCGACCGCTGAGCAGAATGAATTTAATACTCCAATATTTGTTTGGATTAAGGAGCTAAATATTTCTTCTTATACGCAGGAGGGAGGACAATTTTCAATTCCAATCCAAAAATCAGAATCAAATGAGAATATTTTTTCAGGTACCTACAACGTCTACTTTTTTATCCATAATTATCAAATGGATTCTTCTTCATTTAATTTAGCTGATGGCTATTTTTCAGAAATTCAAGATGATTTTTCAACAAAAGGAGAAATGACTAAATCAATCCATCTAAAAAATTTAATTGATGGGAAATTAGATCTTAGTTTTGGTAGTAATCAGTTAAATACAGAGGATTCTGTAAGAATGACTTTTAGTTTTTTAACAAAATCAGATGTTCAAATCCAAGCATACAAATTTTTTTTTGGTCAGTTTGAAAACCATTCTGGCATAATTTTTAAACCTATGGGGACCGGCGAGCCTATTTTTCATCGCTATTCAACTACAAATTCATCAGGAAATATAATAAATGATCAGATGATCACATTGAATTATCTAGGTGGTGAAGAAGTTGTATGGGAATATTTAATCCATACTGATTCTGTAGATCTTTTGAATGTTGGCTATGAGGTTTATCCTGTTTATTTTATTGCTCATAACTACCCAAGTGGTATGATGGAAAGTTTAGGCTTAGACTCTTTACAAAATATTTCTGAAAATTATTTTCGAATGCCTTCAACAATTGAACCTGATTTTCTTTCAAATATTCAAAATAATTGAATTTGAATATTTGAATCAGCAATAGTTATCATAATTTCTTGGTCTAGTTTTTAAAGATAAATGGAGTTTTAGAACAATGTCAGAAAATGTTTATGAGTTTACAGATCAAAATTTCGAGAGTGATGTTCAAAAATCAGATATACCCGTTTTAGTAGATTTTTGGGCAGTTTGGTGTGGCCCTTGTAAGGCAATAGCGCCTATCCTAGAAGAAGTTGCAGATGAATATAAAGGGAAAGTAAAAGTTGGTAAAGTTGATGTCGATCAAAATCAGAGCACAGCTATGAAATATGGTGTTAGAAGTATCCCAACTCTTTTGTTAATGAAAAATGGAGAGGTTATAAATCAACTTGTGGGGGCGGTTCCAAAGTCAAATATAACCGATATTTTGGACGGTTCTTTGTAATTTAATTGATTCAAACAAATATGAAGAGAAAAGTAATAATTATTGGTTCAGGACCTGCTGGTCTTACCGCTGCAATTTATAGTGCAAGAGCAAATCTGAGTCCGCTAGTTTTTGAAGGTATTCAACCAGGCGGACAATTAACGATTACTACGGATGTAGAAAATTACCCTGGATTTCCAGATGGTGTTATGGGCCCAGACATGATGGATAAGTTTAGGAAGCAAGCTCAAAGATTTGGAGCCGAGTGCTTATTCCAGACCGTAGAGAAAGTAGATATGTCAAAAAAACCATTTTTAGTTTGGGCTAATGGTGAAAAATATGAATCAGAATCAATTATTATTTCAACTGGTGCATCTGCAAAATTACTTGGTCTAGATGCAGAAAAAGAACTTATGGGGAATGGTGTTTCGGCATGCGCGACCTGCGATGGATTTTTTTATAAAGACAAAAAAGTTGTAGTTGTAGGTGGTGGAGACTCGGCGATGGAGGAAGCAACATTTTTAACAAAGTTCGCTTCAGAGGTTATAATAATACATAGAAGAGATGAATTTAGAGCTTCTAAAATAATGGTGGAAAGAGCACTCAAAAATCCAAAAATATCAATAAAATATAACTCCATTGTTAAAAATATTATCGGGACAAAAGATTCTGGTGTCGAGTCGATTGAGATTGAAGATATTAAATCAAAAACGACCAGTATTTTTAAGTGTGATGGGATTTTTATGGCTATTGGTCATATCCCAAACACGAAAATTTTTAACAACAGTTTAAGTCTTGATGAAAATGGATATATTAAAACCATGCCTGACTCTACTCATACAAATATTGCAGGAGTTTTTGCTTGCGGTGATGTTCAAGATAGTATTTACAAACAAGCGGTGACTGCAGCTGGATCAGGATGTATGGCAGCTCTTGATGCTGAAAAATGGTTAGAAAATCAATAGCCTATAAAATTATTCATAAAATGATAGAATTACTTAAAGTTTTTTCTATTATTATTTAAGGATTCGCTTATGGCAAAAATTAAAAGATTAATTTTTGAAATTAATGATTTACACAAAAGATATGATTCCTACAATGCATTAAAGCTGAAAAAGCTTGAGATTCATCCTGGAACTGTTTACGGGGTAGTGGGTACAATAGGCAGTGGGAAAACAACTTTGCTTAATTTGATGGCAGGTTTTGACAAACAATCATCTGGGTCGATGCTTTATGAAGGAAATGAGTATGAAAAGAATTGGTTAGGAAAAGTCAAGCAAAATAAAAATATTTTCAGTTCTATTGATCCGCAACATAATGGTAAGAATAAAACAATCTCTAAATATGTATCTGCTCAATTTCCAAAGAAAAAAAACCTTATCGAAAATAGGTACTTTAAAAAAAGTAGTTTTAAACACCTTTGGACGAGACCTATCGATATGTTATCTGCAGGTGAATTAAATTGGCTGGGTATGATTATTGCCTGTGAGTGTGATCCTCGAGTATTACTTATTGATGACTACGGAATGTACTTTAATTCCGCAATGGAGAAAGATTTTAGAAACCAACTTTTAAAAATGAATCGTTCCTTAGGAACAACAATAATCCTAACATCTCCTTCTGATATGTACTTAAAGTATTTTGCTTCCGTCTTAATTTTTCTAGATCATGGGCATATATCAAAAATAAGAACTGGAAATTCTAGATCTAGCAAAAGAGAAAGTAATTTTAAAAAAAGTAGTTTTAATAAAACCAAAAGACACTATAAAAAAAGAAGATATAATTAACCTAATCGAACATTTTTTAATTCAATATTTATTGAAAAAAATTCTATTTAGCTATTTATTAATAGTAACTGCATTATCATATGCTTTTCCACAATCCTTAAAAAGCTTTAGACCTTTTGACTGGGTTTTATACAAGGCTTCCGGTCCTATAACTTCCTTTACAGAAGGATATACATTTGTTTATATAGGTACTAGTTTAGGAGGGATTAAAAGATTTAATGTTTATGGAAATTATTTTGATAACCCAATTTCTACAGCTCAGGGTCTAGAAAACAATACAATCAATGCTGTTCATTTTGATAAAAAAACAGGATTTTTATGGGCATCATCACCTGATCATATTCAATATTCTTTTTCTCGAGAAGGCGATTGGTTTTCGAAGACATTTAGAGATATTGGCCTTTCAAAATATGATAAAGTAACACAAATTGGATCTTCTGATAGTTATGTTTGGTTGAAAGCGCGTTCATCTTATGTAAAACTTGATCACTCATCAGGAATTATGGTTGGTATTTACCCTGTCCCTGATGAAATTAATATTCTATGGAGTAGTGGAGAATATGATAAAGATCATCAATCTAATGATAACTTTACAAATTTTGTAGTTTTAGATGGATGGATGTTGAATGGAAATGAGCTAATTGACCCTATTGGAAACAGAAAAAAAATTACCACAGTATTGTTTACTCAATTTGGAAACGTTTTTTTAGGATCTGAGGATGGTGTGGTATTTTATGGTTCTAAAACAATGGAGACTTTTACTCCTATTATTTCTGATATTATTAATGATGATGTGCTATCACTTCATTTGGATAAATATTATTTATGGATTGGAAGCCAAAATTATTTAAGCTCAAAAGGTATTTCAAAACTGGATGTAAAATCTTTTGAGACATTTTCATTTAGTTTCGAAGAGACAATAAATATGCAGCCTTCATCCATTTATTCTTTGATTAGTAAAAATAATGAAATCTGGGCAGGAGGCGAAGGGATTATTCTTTATTACAATGAGGGAAAAAACTTTTGGAAAACATTAGATCAATCAAGGGGAATACCTGATGGAATAATTTGGGATATGTGTATATCTGACCGCTACCTTTGGATGGGCTCTTCACGGGGTTTAAAAAGGCTAGAAATAGCCACCCATTCTATAGATTTAGTAGGAATCGAACAATATTTCAATAACACCCAAGTATACTCAATTGAAAATATTAATAATGATGTATGGATTGGATCTAAATCAGGACTCTACATTTTCTCGAATGATGACCCAAAACTAATTAATGCTTTCAGTTTACAAAAAAAAGAAGAACTAATTAATAATCTTTTTAATTTTACTATTATTCTAGAAAATGATAATCAAGTATATGTTGCAGGGGATATGGGTGTGGCTAAGTTTGATACCCAACTAAAAGAATGGGAATTAATTTCATCATCAGTGGTTTATGATAATAAAATGATATATTCTATGTCAGTTAATGATAATTATTTGTTTTTAGGTACCAGAGATGGACTTTTTAGAATTAATAAGAGTACAGGTTTAATTAAAAAATACAGATATCCTTTTATTGGCCAGGTTAATGATTTGATTTTGGATGGTAATACACTCTGGATTGGATCTGTTAATGGCTTAATAAAATTCAAATGGAAAAGAGACTTATGAGAACTTTTATGGTTTCTATATTTTTTGTTTTTTTATTTCAAGATACTCTGTATCCTCAATTCATTGAAAGAGAAAGCAAAAAGCAGATTAAAATAAATAAATTTTCTTTATCTTCATTCTCATACGCCTGCAATGTTGATTCTTTAACAATTATTGCATTTTTAGAAATTCCATACTCAGTATTACAATTCGTAAAAAAAGGGAATGGATATGTTGCATACTACCAGGCAGCATTAGGTGCAAAAAATATAAATGGGTTTCAAATAGAGAATTCTGTTTGGAGAGATTCTATNATTGTTGATAACTATCTTGATACAAAATCTTGGATATTAAATCGAAAACATTTTTCATCTTTTCGAGTTCTTAAACTAGAGGAATATGAGATTATTGGCGAGTTACAAGACCTTGATACAAGAAAAAAAGGTTTAAAAAGGGAGACGTTGCCCTTTAATTATAAAGAAAACCAGTTAGTTCTTCTTGACCCAACCTTTTTATTGGATCTTGAGGGCAAATGGGGATTTAAAGATGGGAAAATACCTACTCATGGATTAATTGTCAAAGAAATAGGCCGAGGGGTAGAGCTTAATGTCAGTGGTTTTGTAGATCGATCTCCTTTTGAGATAGAGATAATTTTGACAAATGGCACTGCTAATGATTCTCTAATTATTAAAGAAAAATATCAAAATGAAAAAGGTTACTTTAATGAATATTTTTTTATTCCATCAAATGATATGAACTCATTGAAAAATGATTTTTCTGTAATCCTAAAACAGAATCTTAAAAATAAACAAAAAAATATTAGTTTTTCTAAGTTCAAATCAGGTATTTCAAGCTATATATCAAATATTGACTTAGCAATTAAACAAATGAAGTATATTATAGATGATGATAAATATGAACGTTCAAATAAAAAGTTTAGAAAAGATAAGGAAAATCTTTTTTATGCTCTTTGGAAAGATATGGACCCAACTCCAGATACAGAACATAACGAATTAATGGATGAATACTACAAAAGAGTTTCTTATGCTAATGAAAACTTTGACGGCTGGAAAGATGGTTGGGAGACAGACCGCGGTATGATTTACATACTTTTTGGTCCTCCAGATCAAGTAGAAAGAACAAACCCATCAATGGCCAGCTCAACTCTTTATCAAATTTGGACTTACAATAGAATTAGTAAACAATTTATATTCAAGGATCAAAATGGTTTTGGAGATTTTAGATTAGATTCACCACTTAATGGCATCGGAATAAGATAAAATAATGATTTATATAAAAATAAAATGTCAAGTTAGATGTACCATAATTTCTTATTAAATTATGCTTTATTTTTTCTAATAAAAAATATTTAAAAATGAAATTTGTATCATTCCCAAGCTTTGTAAATTGGATCTCAGGAGATGTTGCTATTGATCTTGGAACAGCTAATACACTTATATGGATGAAAGGACGAGGCATTGTAGTTAACGAGCCCTCGATTGTTACTAGAAATGTACATGATGATAGTATCGTAGCTGTGGGTGAGGAGGCAAAGGCGATGCTTGGTAAAACTCATCGTGAGCTTGAAACTATTAGACCACTTCAAGATGGTGTTATTGCTGACTTTAGGATGACCGATGGTATGTTGCAAGGTTTTATACGTAAAATTAATTTAAATCGACTAGCTCGTCCTCGTATGGTAATTTGTGTTCCTTCTGGAGTTACCGAAGTTGAGCGAAGAGCTGTTAAAGATTCTGGAGAGCGTGCTAATGCTAGAGAAGTCTATCTGATTGAAGAACCAGTTGCCGCAGCCATTGGTATAGGACTAGATATAAGTAAACCTATAGGAAATATCATTGTTGATATAGGAGGTGGGACTACTGAAATAGCTGTTATCTCACTTAATGGTGTAGTTACCAAAGAGACCATAAGAATAGCAGGTGATGAGATGGATGAAGCAGTTTTGCAGTGGTTCAGAAATGAGCATAAACTGGAGATTGGTTTAGGCATGAGCGAAAAAATAAAGAAAACTGTTGGTTCTGCAATGAAAATGAAGTCTGCAGATATTGCAGTAAAAGGAAGAGACTTAGTCTCTGGTATACCAAAGACTATAGAAGTTTCTTCTGATGAAGTTAGATTAGCTTTAAAGGATCCTGTAAATCAAATTGTTGAAGCTGTAAAAAGATGCTTGGAACAAACTCCTCCTGAACTTGCAGCTGATATTTTAGAACGTGGAATAATTTTGGCTGGAGGCGGTAGCCTTTTAAAGGGAATTGATCAAATAATCAGAGAAAGAACAAATGTTCCTGTTAATGTATCTGAAGACCCTTTATTATCTGTTGTAAAAGGCACCGGTATGGTATTAGAAAATCTTAAAAAATACGAAGCCGTATTATTATAGGAGTCTATGTACGGTATCTACCTTACAGTTGTAAAACATAAAGACCATTTTGCTTTTGCCTTTGCAGTAGTTTTTTCAACATTTATTCTTCTCAATAATGAAAGTCCCAAAATGAGCATCATAAGAGGGAAGGCTACAGATGTTGTATCTTTTTTTTCCTCGCCTTTCGCATGGATTCAATCATTAATGTTTCTTGAAAAAGAGAATCAAGTTTTGCGTGAAAAAAATTTAGAACTATCGCTTCAAGTCGAATCTATGCTTAACCTTCAAAATGAAAATAATGCTTTGATGGAAATGCTTGAGTTCAAGAAGAATAAAAAATTTTTTATTAAATCAGCGAAAGTTGTTAACAAAGGTATTCAACCAAATCTTCTTTCTGTTATAATAGATAGAGGCATTGTCGATGGAGTAGAAAATGATTTACCTGTGCTCACTCCAAAAGGAGTAGTTGGAAAAACTATTGAGGCAAGTAGCAATAATAGTATTGTTCAACTGATTTCAGATGCAAACTTTCGCTTAAGTACGAGAATATTACCTAGTGGTGCAACAGGCATATTAAGATTTATTAATGGAGAGACTGCTGAAATTAGAGAGGTGCAAAAGAACGTAGTTATAAATATTGGAGATAAGGTAGTAACCTCTGGTTTTAGTGATATCTATCCTGCAGGACTCCCGGTTGGTACCGTCAAAGGAGTTTATCAAGACCGAGGCAGTTTTCAAAAAGTGGTTTCTATATATTTGCCCAATGATTTAAATGCTTTTCAACATGTCTTTATTATTACTAAAAATTAAATGAATTGGAATAGGTTTTTCATTTCTGGATTTTTAGTTTGGTTAATTCAGTTAACAGTTGCGGATTCTTTAATGATAGATACAGTTAGGCCTGATTTTATTGGTATTTTGATTATGTATTGGGCAGTGAAATATGGAAGATTTTTGGGTACCGTTTCTGGGATGTTATTTGGATTAATTATTGACTTTTCAGGAGGTGCTCTTTTTTTTGGATTATCACCATTGACTTATTCATTTACAGGTTATTTAAGTGGAAACATGAGAGGACTATACTCGAAAATAAATCCTTTTTATTTTAATTTATTTTGGGTAGCAATCTTCTTTTTACAATTTTTTATTTTTTGCGTTATAAACTATCAAGAAATTTTAATAATTGATTTAGAATTATTCTTTGGAAAATGGTTTGGGACTTCAATTTATACTATTTCATTTATGATAATTTTACAATTTGTCTACCCCTTAAATAGGATTGATTAATGCTTAAAGCTGAAAATATTTCCTCTCAAAGGCAATATTATTTTACAATTAGTCTTTTATGGTTTTTAATATTCATTCTTGTGTTTAGATATTTTCAATTACAAATACTTAATTTTGATAAATATTCAAAAAAAGCTAATACAAACAGGGTTAGGAAAGTTACACTATCCGCTCCAAGAGGATTAATCTTGGATAGAAATGGTCGAATTCTTGTTGATAACATACCTACATATATCCTCAATGCAATACCAGGAGAACTATCAAAAAGAGACGAAAAATTTCAATTTATTGCTGATGTGATAGATGTTGATCAGGGTGTTATTTTTAAAAATTTTCAAAAATATTATAGGGGAAGGTTCATACCAACAAGATTAGCAAAGGATCTATCATTTGAGCAGATATCAAAAATTGAAGAAAATAAATTAAATCTTGAGGGAATTTATTATCAACAATTTCCTGAGCGAGCCTTTCCTTCTTCAGTTAATGCTTCACATATTTTGGGGTATGTGAAAGAAGTTGATAGAAACATAAGAAACTCNCTCAAAAGAAAAAATGATTATGAGTTAGGAGATGTGATAGGTTGGAGTGGTTTAGAAAGAAATTATGAAAATTCTTTAAAAGGGATGCATGGGATACAGTTTTTTCAAGTTGACGCTTTAGGNAGAGAGGTAGGTTATGTAGATGAATTCCCACCAAGAGATCCTGANCCGGGCGCGGATATAATGACAACCATTGATTTAGATATCCAAAATCAGTTAGAAAATGTAATGNCCNATAANAGAGGAGTTATCATTGTAGGNATACCTGAAACTGGAGAGATTCTTGGTGCAGTNAGTATGCCTGATTTTGAGCCTGAATTATTTACGGGCCGGATAACAGAANGTGATTGGCANCAAATTTTAAATCATCCANACAAACCATTGGTAAACCGATTTAACCAAGGGTTATATCCACCTGGATCTATNGTTAAGATGATAACAGAAGTAGCACTATTAGATAATTTAAATTTTAACTCCCTAGATGAATTTAAGTGCGATGGAGCTTTCCAATTTGGAGATAGAATTTTTGGATGTTGGTATACTAAAGGGCANGGAAATATGAACCTAAGCTCTGCAATNTCTTTATCNTGCGATATATATTTTTATAAGACAATAAAATACTATGACTTTGATAAACTAAGTTNTTTTTATAAAATGTTTGGCTTNGGTNAACCTACTGGAGTAGATATTCAAGGAGAATCTCATGGTGTAGTTCCTACAACTGANTATATGAATAAAAGATATGGTAGGTCTGGCTGGAGTAAAGGCTCTCTATTAAATTATTGTATAGGACAAGGAGAATTATTAGTAACTCCAATGCAGGTTTTCAATTACACNAATATTTTAGCTACAAAGGGAAATACTCATANGCCTCATTTTGTGAAAAATAAAGTTTTGGTACANACCGATACTATAAAAATTTCAAATGAAATATGGGATAAAATAATTTTCGATATGGGGAAAGTTGTTACTGATGAAAAAGGAACTGGAAAAGGAGCGGCCCCATTAAATACAAATGCTAAGGTTTTTGGGAAAACTGGTACGGCTGAGAATCCCCATGGTGAAGATCATGCATGGTTTATTGGNTGGATGAAATATTATGNAAAAANTTATTCTATTGTTGTTCTTTTAGAAAACTCAGGNTCAGGTGGNGCTGTTGCAGCACCNATTGCAAAAAATATTTTTGATAAGATCATTTATTTTNCAAANATAAAATAATGAGTTTANTTAATTTAAATAATTTTAGAGATGTACCAATTAAATTATTATGGTCNGTTNTATTTCTTTTATTNATTGGCTTAGNNATTCTTAANAGTATCTCNAATCATTATCCAGACGGTATAGTNTACACCCCTTTTTTTAAACAGNTAATAATTTTNGTGCCCGCTATTATTTTATTACTATNCCTNANATTTTTACCNAGATACTNCATTCATAAATACGCTTATATTTTATTTNTATTTGGGATAATAATNGTGGTNTTACCNTTTTTTGGGGATTCCCANGCTAAAACTTACAGATGGCTAGANATCGGTCTTCCTTTTGGAGTTCAAACAAGCGAATTTGCNAAAGTCTTCACNACTCTTGCTTTAGCAAGATATTTATCAGATCATACTCTAAAAATGAAAAAATTTAGTTCTATTATTATTCCAGTAATTATTNCCCTTTTTCCAACATTGATAGTCATGAATCAGCCNGANTTAGGTACTTCAATTGTAATGATGGCACCTATACTTCCAATGCTNTATTGGGCAGGNGCAAGACCATTTTATCTTTTTTTGATGATTGCACCTATTTTTAGTATGNTGACAGCNTTTCATACTTTATCTTTCACCATNTGGGCTTTTTTTCTTGGTTCCATAATTATTTTAGCAAGGCCAACTTTAATTTTATCTGTNTTTCTTTTTTTTAGTAATATATTTCTTGGNNTGCTATCTCCATTTGCATGGAATACACTATCTAAATATCAACAAAATAGAATTTTAACTTTTTTGAACCCNGAAAAAGATCCATTAGGAGTAGCTTATCAAATAATCCAAAGTAAGACAGCCATAGGATCNGGAGGNCTTTTTGGAAAAGGATGGGGGCAAGGAACGCAAACACATCTAAAATTTTTACCTGTTCAAGAATCAGATTTTATATTATCAGTNATNGGAGAGGAATTGGGGTTTGTCGCAATAGCAATGGTGCTCCTTNCGATAGGATATTTTATAANGCAGATTATTAAATNTGCATTTTTATCAAAAGATCGTTTCTCGAGNCTTGCATTAATTGGAATCGCAACNATTTTNATTTCACACGTTTTTATAAATACTGCGATGACTGTNGGTCTAATNCCAGTTAAAGGTTTACCTTTNCCCTTCATTTCTGCAGGNGGATCATTTTTGATAACAAGTTTCCTTATGACNGGTATTGTTTTGAAATTAAGTNTGAATTATTCNGATTGATAAAATTATTTGAAGGGATGACATAAGTCGGTAAATTANANAACTCTATTAATAGGAAAGGACATTATAATGTNAAATNGCTTCANACATATTGTCANAACANTAGTTGCTTTTATCATANTTAGTACTTCATTGTATNGTCAAGGTAAAGATGTCGGACGAGAATTAAAAAGATTGAATGCTAAGATAGACAGAGTTAGAGTTTTAGTNGATTCTCTTGAGTTAGATAACCAGATTTTGTTGCCAGAATTAATGTCTGCGTTTAGGCAAGCAGTAAAAAGTAAGGCTCANCAAGATTCTATTACNCTTGTAGTNCTAAAGAGATTAAACACNCTTTCAAATAAAATTATGAATCTTGAGAATCAATCTAGATATATGGATAGCACAGCTTTAGAAATTTTTAATAAGCTTGTCCTTGTTGAGAANAAAATTGTTACTTTAACAAATAGTTACAATGAAATGGCAAAACTANGGNCTGGAGANCCAATATCTTCTGAGCCCCAATTTAATTCAGCGCAGTACAAAGAAACNTACATGAAAAGTCTTGGCCATTTTCAAAATCAAAATTTTAAAAGTGCNATATCTGGCTTTGTAGAATTAGTTAAATCAGATGCNACAAATGATTTGGCCGATAATAGTCAATATTGGTTAGCAGAGTGTTATTATTCTCAGAAAGATTTTAAGCGAGCTATTGCAGAATTTGAAAAGGTTTTTACTTACGCNGGAACAGATAAGGATGATGACGCACAGNTAAAAATAGGTNTATCTTANCAAAGTATTGGCAATATTGATAAAGCTAAAGAAGAATTTCAAAGGTTTATAGATTATTTCCCTGGTAGTGAATATTATCCTAAAGCTAAAGAAGCTCTTAAACAATTATCTGTTAACTAATTAATCTATCCTAAGAAAAAATGCCAAAAAAATTATACTTTATCACCACTGAAATTATACCCTTTGCAAATGTTTCTTCATTAGCTGATTTTTCTACAAAAGTGCCACTATTCCTACAAGAAAATGGTCATGATATTAGAACAATTCTCCCAAAGTATGGGTATGTTAGTGAACGTAAATATATTTTACGGGAAGTGATTAGGTTACGTGAAATACCTTTTGTTTTTAAAGGTATTGATCATGTCACCAGCGCTAAAAGTGCTTTTATTCCTAAAACTAGAGTTCAAGTATATTTTTTGGAAGATGAATATTGGTTTAAACCCTTAACAAACTTGGTTTATAAATCAAAGAATGGTCGAGTTTTGGCAGATAATGCTGAAAGGTATGGTTACTATTCAAAAGCTGTTTTAAGTACTCTTCCGCATCTTTTTTGGGCTCCAGATATTTTTATCTGTAATGGATGGCAGAGTGCTTTATTACCTGGATTATTTAAAAAACATTATGAAGGAATTAACCAGTTTTACAAAAAAATCCAAACAGCTTTAATAATCCATGAATTGAATGACTATGCAGTTATATCAAGAAAAGATTTGAATGATATGGAAGTTCCAATACATGAATCCTTAAAAGGTGAATCACTGAACGTTTATGACGTTGCATCTTTTTCTGCTGACCAAATAATCATTGTTGATAAAAAAGAGGGTGAAATTTCAGAAAAACTATTACAGTATTCTGGTATTTCAGCAAATAAAGAAAAACTATCTGTAATTAAATACAAATATTCTGATGATGAGATGCCTGACTTCATAGATGTTGCAGATCAATTGGATAAAATTATTAAAAAAGTATCAAGCTGATTTTTCATATCAATACATATGAATTTTCATTTCTCTTTTCGTAATAAATTAAGCATTTTTTGTGTTCTATTTGCTGCCATCTCTTGCACTGAGCAACCCATTTTTTCGGATTTTGAATCTAATCTGACTATTAAAACACTTACGATTAACAATTTAAATATTTCTAATTATTCTGTTGCTCCTAATTTAGCAACCAATGAAAGATTGTATGTTGGTGAAAAAAATGGAATTAAAATTCCTTTTTCGTTTATAAAAATCGGATCTTCAAACTACTGGTCATACAACACCGATAGTTCAATAACTTTGGATAGTGTGCAATTCAAATTGTATTTTGAGGATAGTTCTAAAAGCTCTGATTTGGGACCCCTAGAATTATATTTTAGCCCTGATTCTCATTTTAATGAAAATTTAAGTACGTATTTAGATTACGAAGGGTTCTCGATATCTGGTTGGCATTCATTAGGCCATCCAATGGTTTTAGATAAAACCGACTCTAGTTACTCATATACTTATTCAGAGTTGATATGGGGAATTGATTCCTTAATGTCGTTATTGTCTGATACGGGCATCACGCGAACCTTTGCACTAAAATATGCCGGTAGTGATTCTAACTTTATAGAATTATTTAGTGAAGAAGCTTCAATTGAAGAAAAAGACCCCAAAGTTGTTCTTTTTTATAGGCGAACGAGTACTTCTGTAACTGACTCAATTATTATAGATACTCTTTCAAGCTCAATTTATAGCTCAGCTGATTTATCAATTTTTGACCCTAGAAATGTTGAATATTCTTCAAGTCCCATTAGTCTTAGTAATGGAGTTGGAGAAAGAGTTGTGTTGACGTTCCCTTTTGATGATAGCAGTCTTCAATATGGCTCTGTTATTAGAAGTGCTAATATAATTATGCCAATAGCTTCAGCTAATATTTCAGAAGAGTATAATATAATTATTGATCCTATTAAAAACGATAGTTTAACCTATACTGACTCATCTAGTGTTTTTCCTGAAGATCCTTTCATAGGCATTGGCTATCCTTATAGATTATCAAATATGCCTGACAGCACTTCATATGTTGTTTCAATAAAGAATATGTTACAAAATATTTCTTTACAAAACGAGAACAACTTTGGATTCAAAATTGTTTCTGATGAAAAAAATGACCCATTTGAATCGATTTTATTTTTATTAAATGATTCTTCAATGTCTCCAAAAATAGAAATTATTTATATTTACAATGAAGAATAGAGTAGTAAAATTAATATTCTTTTTTATTTCCTTTAGTTTTAGCCAAGGAAATATGAATGCTATCGGCTTAGGAAAATTCTATTCAAATCAAGGGGTTTATAATGCAATGGATGGGGTGAATACTTTAGCTCCTTCCATATTAAAAAATGTTAATTTTTCAAATCCATCAACATGGCATAATCTAAAATTTACTTATCTATCCCTAAGTTATAGTGCCGATCAGACATCTTTTGAAAATTTTTCATTAGTAAATGCGTACTCAGGTTTATCCAATGCATTATGGGTTATCCCTATAAAATCGAAATACTCAATTGGGTTATCAATCTCGCCTTATATTAATCAAAAAGTTTCTTTGGTTGAACAGGATACTGTTGCATTTATTGCTTTTGAGGATACTTTGCAAATTTCTCGTTCATTTAAAAGATCTGGAGGCTTGTTATCGTTGAGTATGGGCTCATCTTATCAGCTTAATCAAAAAGTTTCTTTGGGAATTATGGCAAATGTTTTGTTTGGATCATCCAGGCAGAGCGAATCTGTAAAATTTAGTAGCACCAATATTATACAGACTACTCGAAGTAGGTATAATGGATTAATAAGTAACTTTTTCTTATCAATGAAGCTTCGAAATGAAATAACATTATATAGTTCATTTAAGAAAACTTTGAAACCAGTTGAAAATGCACAGTTAGATAAGCATCTTTTCGATGATGCCAATTCAAATGGGTTCCATGATTGGAGTTCTCCATATTTTGATTTTCCTTTTCCGGATAGTGTTATTTCATATTCTGAATATCGAATTTCAGATGTCCATAATCCTGCTGGTCTTCAATTTGGAATAAGTAAAATACTTAATAAAAAATGGTCTGTAGCTTTTGAGTGGTCCTCCGAAATCGATAATTCAAAAGAATTAAAAAATATTGATTTCCCTCTTAATAATTGGATATACGAAACTAATTCGTTCAAAACTTCATTTTCAAGATTCGCAAACCCCACATCTTTAAATATTTTTGATAAAATATCTATCCGATCTGGACTACAATTCTCTTCATACACCTTAGGAAATAGCAAAAAAGTTATACAAGAATATGGATGTTCGATAGGTAGCGGTTATAAATTTAAATCTGTTGGTAATCAAATTGATTTAAATTTTTGTTTTGGATATAGGGATTACCCCATGAGTTCAAGCCGCGAATTATACCAACAGCTTCAAATGTCAGTTAGTCTTGCTGATATTTGGTTCATAAAAAGGAGACAAAAATAATTATGTATTCAATTCGATTATTTTCATTATTATCATTTACATTGATCCTAATGATGTGCATGCCGCCAGCAGATTCGGGTAAGGATCCTGCAGTAAACAAAAAAAGATTAGATTCTCTTAGAAATCTTAGGTGTCCAAGGTTGATGAGTAGCGCTGCAGAGTATTACCGAAACAGAGATTGGAAGCAGACTGTCAAGATTTACAAAGAGATTACTACTTTGGATTGTGATGAGTGGAATCCTGTATATGCTCCTCCTCAAGAAATTTACCAGTATTATGCTATTGCATACGAACAAATGGGCAAATTTGATAGTGCTGAATTTGTTTTATTAGATGGTTTGCAAAAATTACCGGAAAATATCGAATTAAGAAAAAGACTTGCTTATTCTTACAAAAAACAAGCAAAGTTCAGTAACGAGATTATTGAATATGAACGTCTTGTTGAAATGGATTCAAAAAATGTAAGCATAATGAATGACTTATCAAAATTATATAAAGAAAATGAGAGATTTGAGGATCAAATTTACATTTTAGAAAAAATTCTCTCAATAGAGGGGAATAATGAAATAGCACAAAGCGAACTTGCCATGGCATTTGAAAATAGTGGAAAGGATCCGCTGGATGTATATAGAAAAAGGTTTGAAGATAATCCTAGAAATTTAAGTTACGGAATTGATTATGCTGATAGATTAAGTGAAGCTGACAGAGCTGAGGATGCAATACCTATTTTTCAAGAAGTAATAAAGCAGGATCCTAGCAGCAAAATAGCATATAGAAAACTTGCCGAAGCTAATATCTCTATCGATGCATTGGAATTAGGTGCAAAAGCATATGAAGAACTTTTTAAAATTGATCCTAGAGATGTAAGAGTAGCAATCAACATATCGGATGTTTATCTTGATAATAGTGATTATAGGCAAGCAATAAAATGGGCAGATAAGGCTACGGACATTGATTCAAAAAGTGCGGATGCCTTAGGACAGAAAGGAAAAGTCTATTACTATGGTTGGGATAATTTCAGACAGAATCCGTTCACTAATGATGATAGGTTAGTTGCAAAACTTTCCTTTGATTATTTTACTAAAGCAGAAAAAAGAGGCTATAGAGGNTTTTCAAAAAGCTCATGGCTTAAGGAAAATGAAAAAGATATATTATATGGAAAAGCNCAGTGGTTTATGGCAGATGATAAAGTAAAAAGAAATAGNAAAATATCNACNTTCANCTCAGATTATAGTTGGGTTACTGAATCATTAATTGCTGAGGATGGTTGGAAATAANTNTATGAAAAATATTCANAAATATGATANNAAGTTATATGAAATACTNAAAAAAGAANTTTACAGAGAGGAATCAACTCTCGAATTAATTGCCTCCGAAAACTTNACTAGTAAATCTGTTATGGAGATGGCAGGTAGTGTAATGACAAATAAATATGCGGAGGGATATCCGGGTAAGAGATATTATGGTGGATGTGAGTTTGTNGATGAAGCTGAAAANTTAGCACGAGAACGTTTGAAAAAANTATATGGNGTGAATTATACCAANGTGCAGCCTCATTCTGGATCACAAGCAAATATGGCTGTTTTCCTTACTTTNCTTAATCCAGGTGACANAATTNTGGGCTTAGACCTTGCCCATGGTGGGCATCTTACACATGGAAGTCCTGTGAATTTTTCTGGGCAACTTTACAATGCTGTATCTTATGGTGTTGAAAANGAGACCGGTTTAGTTAANTTTAATAAAGTTTTGAAAATTGCGAAAGAANNAAAGCCTNAAATGATAATATGNGGTGGAAGTGCTTATCCACGTTTTGTAGAGTTTGAAAAATNTAAAGAAATCGCNAAGGAAGTAGGNGCATATTTAATGGCAGATATTGCCCACCCCAGTGGTTTAATAGCAGCAGGATGTCATCCTTCTCCNGTACCATACTGTGATGTAATAACTAGNACAACGCATAAAACACTTCGAGGTCCCCGCGGAGGTATAATTATGATGGGAGAAGATTTTGAAAATAAATGGGGTAAAGTTGCTCCTAAATCTGGAAGAGTAAAAATGGTATCTGAATTATTAGATGCTTCGGTTATGCCNGGTGTGCAGGGGGGNCCTCTAATGCATATTATAGCTGCAAAAGCGATTGCTTTTCGTGAAGCTCTTAATCCTAATTTTAAAGACTATGCAAACAGTATTNTCTTTAATGCTAAAATATTGGCTAATGANTTAATGAATATGGANTACAATTTGATTACNGGCGGAACGGANACTCACGTTATTCTCATTGACCTAAGTAATAAAAATATTACTGGNAAGACNGCAGAACTTATTNTAGGTAAGGCAGGGATTACTGCAAATAAAAATATGGTTCCTTATGATACGAAAAGTCCATTTATAACAAGTGGNATTAGATTAGGAACACCTGCAATNACAACCAGAGGTATGGGTGAAAATGAGATGANAATGATAGCNTCTTGGATTGATTTGGCAGTTANNAATCATNAGAATGATGNCATTTTATTAGATATAAAAAGTAAAGTAAAGGAACTTTGCTCAAGCTTTCCTATTTACGAGCATTAGAATGATCTAAGGAGCATTGTGAAGTTGAATATTATTTTATTGGTTCTTATACCAATCCTCTTTTCATGTTCACCAACTAGTATAATTCTGAATCGAACTAGAATAATTTCTTTTTATTTCGATAAAAAAATATCTAAGATGAATGAGGAAGACTCNAAGGATATAATTCATCAAAGAAATGTAATTAAAACAAAAGTTGAATACGCATATGGTNTTCTTATGGAAAAAGGAGACAGATTAATNGATGATGATTATANTAAAGGCATGATATACTATNAAAAGGCAAATAAATTATTTTTAGAAGCAAAGCAATCTTCTCTTAACATTTTATCAGAAAGATATCCAAATTTTAATCAGTGGATAAAAAAAGATTNGAAAATCAATTTTGANGTAAAAGANACTTATGATTTATACTGGTTAGCAGCTTCTATGGCAGGGGCAATACAATCAAGTAGAGGATCGAATCCATACGAACTAATAAATATTCCTACGATTGGAAAACTATTANAAACTGCAATTNTTTTGGATCCAAGCTGGGGAAGCGGTTCTTTATTTTCTGCGATGATGAGTTATTCAGCCATAAGACCTGATCTAAGTGNACAANCAATGAAAGATACTGTAGATTATTATTTTAAAAAATCCTTGGAANTATCNGATAGCTTAGATGCAAGNNTTTTNGTTAGCTATGCTGAATTAATTCACAAACCTAGGCAGGAAAAAAATGATTTTGAGAATAAATTAAAACATGCCATAAACATGGATTTAAATAAAAATAAAAATATGAAATTAAACAATTTAATTTCTATCAATCGAGCTAGATGGCTTATGTCAAGTAAAGAGGATTATTTTTTAGAATGAATAGGTTTTTACTTACCTTAGCTTTATTCCTTTCTATAGGTATGTCAAGAAAAACAGTAGTGAAACTAGCTACACTAGCTCCTGAAGGTACCGAGTGGCACGGTATGCTTATTGAAATGGGGCAGGAATGGAAAAAAAAATCAAAGAAATCTGTACACCTTAGGGTGTATCCTGGAGGAGTAATCGGGGATGAAAGGGATATGGTTCGGAAAATGAGGATTGGTCAAATACATGCTGCAGCTATAACTACTGAAGGATTATCCGAAATAGTTCCTGATTTTTCAGCTTACTATGTTCCCTTAGTTTTTCAAAATTCGGAAGATGTTTCATCGGTAACAGAAGCATTGCTACCAAGTTTAGAAAAGCAATTAAATGAACAAGGATTTAAATTACTTCACATTGGTGAGTTAGGATGGGCCTATTGGTTTACCTCCAAACCGATAAAAACTCCCGATGACTTGAAATCTATGAAGATTTTTACATGGGCAGGTGATTTTAAATGGGAAAGATTATGGGAAAAGGCTGGATATAACCCCGTGCCATTGGCTTCTGTGGATATCTTATCTGGATTACAAACTGGGCTCATTAACTCATTCTCTACCATACCACTTTATGCTTTGTCCCAACAGTCTTTTGGAATAGCTAAACATATGCTTGATTTAAAATGGGGAGTATTGATGGCTGGAATTGTCATCGATAATAGAGTTTGGAGTAGGATTTCAAAAAAGTACCATGAGGATTTAATAGGTGTAACCAAATCTATTCAGAATAGGCAGAAAAATTTAAATGTTAATGCTGAAAAGGAGTCTATAAAAGCTATGCAAGATTATGGATTGCAGGTTCATTCAATAGATGAAAATGGTTTTAGAATATGGAAAGATGAAGTGAAGAAAATGGAAGAAGAACTTCGTGGTAATATTATTCCTGCAGAAATCTATGATAAAGTAATAGAGGTTACTCAATAGAGATTAGTTTAGTGAAATTGTTCGCAAGGATTCATCTTTATTTTAAAAGCTTAAAATGGATTGAGAGTATAATTGCTACTTTTATCTTTACTCTGATGGTTCTACTTCCATTTGCAGAAGTATTTACCAGAATATTTGGGATGCTAAGCATTCCAGCATCACAAGTAATTGTTCAGCATTTAACTTTGTGGATAGGCTTCATTGGCGCTGTTCTTGCTGCTCGCCAAAATAAATTATTAGCACTTACTCAAAGGCCATTATTTTCGACAGAAGCAAAATTCCATCTAGGCCGATATATAGCTAAGTTGATTACCTTTTTAGTCCTTATTTCATTGGCATGGGGAAGTTGGGAACTTGTAAAAGTAGAAATAGAGTATCCGATGGATATCGCACCAAATATACCAAGGTGGGTTGCTATGCTTATAATGCCTATTGGGTTTGTATTAATGAGCTTGCAGATTTTTTTTAAAAGTTACTCAAATCAATACTATCGTCTTTCTTTTCTATTTATAGCATTTTTGTTTTCTTTTACAACTTTATTAGAAGTCATTTCTGATTTTTTACCTAGTATTTATGTTGGTTCTTTCTTTTTAGCATTCTCTTTGTTTTTTGGAGCTCCAATTTTTGTAGGACTTGGAGGCCTTTCAATTATTTTGTTTTGGGCTGATTTTACTCCTCTTTCTGCAATTTCTGCTGAAGCTTACAGGATTGTAGTATCACCAACTCTTCCTACAATTCCTCTTTTTACAATGGCAGGTTATTTTTTAGCTGAAAGTAAGGCCTCAAAAAGATTGATTATTATTTTTCAGGAATTATTTGGATGGATTCCAGGAGGTACACCTATAATAATAATTTTACTTTGTGGATTTTTTACTGCTTTAACAGGTGGGTCTGGAGTCACGATACTTGCGCTTGGAGGACTATTGCTTCCTATGCTTTTAAAAGAAGGATATAGTAAATCTTTTTCATTAGGATTATTGACAGTTTCTGGATCGATCGGATTACTCTTTCCACCAAGTTTGCCTGCCATTATTTACGGTGTTACTGCGGGTGTTTCGGTGAAAAAGGTTTTTATAGCAGGCCTTCTTCCTGGCCTTTTGCTAATTATTTTAATTTCAAGTTGGGCTCTTTATCAAG